>JAOZKZ010000001.1 GCA_029935075.1 Campylobacterales bacterium | reverse complement strand
CTTGGGTTATGTATCTCTTGTTCTAAACTCCATGTAGTACCAGAACGGGTGTAAATGTAAACACTACCAGCATTATCTTCTCCTGTGTCTTCCAAATAAGCCCCTATAATACAAGTATCACCGTAAATAGAAACACTATAACCAAAATCATCACTTGCTGTTGGGCTTGGGTTATGTATCTCTTGTTCTAAACTCCATGTAGTACCAGAACGGGTGTAAACATAAGCACTTCCAGCATTATCTTCTCCTGTGTCTTCCAAAAAAGCCCCTATAATACAAGTATCACCGTAAATAGCAACACTAGAACCAAATAAATCACTTGCTGTTGGGCTTGGGTTATTTATCGTTTGTTCTAGTGTCCATGTAGTACCAGAACGGGTATAAACATAAGCACTACCAGCATCACTTTCTCCTGTGTTTTCATAAGGAGCACCTATAATACAAGTATCACCATAAATAGCAACACTAACACCAAATCTTTCATCAATCTCTGGGGTAGGGTTATGTATCTCTTGTTCTAAACTCCATGTAGTACCAGAACGGGTGAAAACATAAGCACTTCCAGCATCATCGGCTCCTGTGTCTTCATTACGAACACCTATTATACAAGTATCACCATAAATAGAAACACTCCAACCAAAGTAATCATTTGCTACTGGGCTTGGGTTATTTATTTCTTGCTGCAAAACAGCAGCCCTTGAAATCACATTATCAGCCAACTCTGGATATAAAGTCCTATCCACATACACTCCATAATCCCCACCGAGGTATTTACTAGCGGTTATAGAATTCCCTTTATAATCTTGTGCTTTTTGAAGAGTCCCTGCTACAAAGTCTGATTTATTTTTATGATAGTCTCTATATGTACTCATTTTCATTCCTTATCTTAAGGGCTTTGTTTGTGCCTTGGATTGTTAATATGTCCGTTGAATCTGCGGTGAAAACATAAGCACTTCCAGCACTATCAGCCCCTGTGTCTTCTTGATAAGCACCTATAATACAAGAATCTGAATAAATAGAAACACTCCAACCAAAATTATCATCTGCTGTGGGGCTTGGGTTATGTATTTCTTGTTCTAAACTCCATGAGGTACCAGAACGGGTGTAAATGTAAGCACTTCCAGCACCGCTTTCTCCTGTGTCTTCATACGAGGCACTTATTATACAAGTATCTGAATAAATAGAAACACTAAAACCAAACCTATCATCTGCTGTAGGGCTTGGGTTATGTATCTCTTGTTCTAAACTCCATGTAGTACCAGAACGAGTGTAAATGTAAACACTACCAGCTTGATCAAATCCTGTGTCTTCATGAGAAGCACTTATTATACAAGTATCACCGTAAATAGAAACACTATAACCAAAGTAATCATCTGCTGTTGGGCTTGGGTTATTTATCTCTTGTTCTAAACTCCATGTAGTACCAGAACGGGTGTAAATGTAAACACTACCAGCACTGCTTTCTCCTGTATCATCCCCATAAGCACTTATTATACAAGTATCACCATAAATGGAAACCCTGTCACCAAACTTATCATCTGCTACAGGGCTTGGGTTATTTATTTCTTGTTCTAAACTCCATGTGGTGCCAGAACGGGTATAAATATATACAGAACCAGCATCATCTTCTCCTGTGTCTTCCAAATAAGCTCCTATAATACAAGAATCTGAATAAATAGAAACACGATAGCCAAACTTATCATCTGCTGTAGGGCTTGGGTTATGTATCTCTTGTTGTAAACTCCAAGTAGTACCAGAACGGGTGTAGATATAAACACTCCCAGCAGCACTACCTCCTGTGTCTTCTTGATAAGCCCCTATAATACAAGTATCACCGTAAATAGCAACACTAGAACCAAAGTAATCATCTGCTGTTGGGCTTGGGTTATGTATCTCTTGCTCTAAACTCCATGAGGTACCAGAACGAGTAAAAATGTAAACACTCCCAGCATTATCTTCTCCTGTATCTTCCAAATAAGCCCCTATTATACAACTATCACCGTAAATAGAAACACTAGAACCAAAACGATCATTTTCTGTAGGGCTTGGGTTATTTATCTCTTGTTCTAAAGTCACATCACTAAAATCATAAGGAAAAACATTCCCATCAAGTTCAGGGAAGTTAGTAATGTCTATTTTTATTTCCTCGTTAATACTCAAGTAAAAATCATCACTCTTAAAGTTCTCAGGCACATCAATGATATCGCCCGGAACTGTATCATCGCTCTTAAATATATCAGAATAAATCATAAGACTCGCCAATCAGACCCAGTATATATAAATTTATATTCTAAATCGTCTACATTCAAATCAATATCCTCGGTTAATCCCATAATAGTTTCAGAATTTCTATCAACTGTTAAATTATTAGTCCCAAAACTAGAAGCAGTGTCTAATATATAAACCTCATCATTAACACTTGGTGTTGCTGGTAAAGTGATTGTGAAAACCCCAGATGATGTATCGGCATAAATATAATCAAAAACAGATGCAGTATAAGCACCAGATTTTGATTCATAAGTGAACGAAGCCCCAGTGTCAAACTCTTCCCATTGATCAACCAATCCCAAAAATGTTGTTATTGTGGTTGAATCTGTTATACTAGCATCATCAGTCAATACCAAAAGTTTAGGTGAGCCTGAATTATTCTCAATAAATATAACACTATTCAAAGGAACTTTATCAAGTCCTTTTGAATTTTCATTGTTGAATGTATATAGTACTTTTTTTACCATTTTATTTCCTTGTTTTCTAACATTTGTATATCTGCCATTATATATTTTTAATCAAATGTGAATGTGGCTTCATCGTCATTCTTATCAACGCTAACATCTTTGCTATAACAGATGCTAATCTTATCGTTGGTGGAAACTGATAGATCTCCTGAATTAATCTCATCAGCAGTTACCACAAGAGTCTCATTTTTCCATATGTGTATGAAATCACAACCAGTTTCAGATGAAACTGTCCATGAAATGTTTCCAGGCTTTTTTACACTACCTTCAATAAAAGCAACAGAATCATCCTGCCCATGGTTTTCAGATACATAAACTCCACCAGTTTCTGTGAAACTATATTGTCCTTGTGTCATTTGAGATTTAGCTGTAGAGTATGTGGTGGAATTCAGTTCATTCTCATAGTCTCCACCCGACCATGTAACAACCCAATCTACTATTACTATTTCATCACCTGACATCATAACTATATTTCTTATCATTTTGAATCCAAAGCCAAAACAGACCCTCGCCATGTGGTTCCTGCGTCATGTGTATAAAATCCTAATAAATCAACCCCTGTTGTGGTCAATGTTGGTGCTGTTCCTCCAGCCCATTTTATACCTGACCACCATGTAACATTTGTATCACTATCTGTTAACTCTAAAATGAAACTGCTAACAAGTCCTGATGTAGCAGGATTAGAAACTGTCAATGTAGTAGTACCTGAAATAGTTTTTGTGAACACTGATCCAGTTTCACAGTCAATATCGCTCGCTGCCATCTGTATTCTTTTTTCTATGGTTCCTATTATGGCATTCCCATTAGGGTCTAAATCTCCACCTAATTCAGGGGTGGTATCATCTACTAAATCACTCGCTGAATTTGCCAATACAAAAGCAGTAGTGGCAATTTGAGTAGTATTTGTACTCTGTGTGGCGGTTGGTGCAGTAGGTGTTCCTGTTAAATCAGGATCGTCCAAAGAGGCAAAATTGGTATCTATTTCTGTTTTGGTATAAATATTGGTATCTATTTCTGTTTGGGTGTATATTTCAGGTGCTCCCGTAATATTTTCATAAAGGACAGCCTGAGCAACACCATTATTTGTGATTATTTGCACCCATGTTCCTTCATCAAGCCCATAATCTAGTACAATAGAGGTTCCATTTGAAGCGGTGTATTCAGTTGGTTCTACTTTGATGCCCTCGACAAACACTTCTAATACTGTTGGGTTATAATCAGTCGTAAAAGTATCTTGGTCAGCGGTAGCAGTGAAAGTAGCCAAGGTTGGATTTGAAGCACCACCTAGTTCATCCCAAAGTGTATCATCTGCCAATAAATCATCAATATCAAAAACAGCATCAATACCAGTCGTATCTTTTAAGTATATAAGCTTAGGTGTCCCTGAGCCATCTGAATCTTCTATTAATATAGAACCATATAATGGTACTTGGTCAACTTTTACACTCGACCCAGATTTGAAAGTAAATAGTGGTTTTTTAATCATTTTTTATCCTATTTTAGTTATTTAATGTGATTTAATTCATTTATCTCACAAATTCTATAGAGATTGAACAACTACCATAAGTCTTGGTGACTGCTCCAGCGGCATCAGCGTTATTCAGGTAAATATAAATGGATACTATATCGTTAGCAGTCAGGCTTAAAAGACTTGAGTTATTGCCCGTTATTAAAGTTTCATAAGCCGCACCCCTTGAATATTTTTGTGCTATTGTTTCATCTTGGTTTAATGCCCCTATTCTGACCGAACCCTCTACCGTACATCTACCGGTTTGTGTGTTATGATATCCAAAATTGTAATAAACCCTGTAAATCCCTGTGATCAATACCTTTATTTCGGTGACATCGGTTTGTGAATTAGGATTATAAGTAAAATAATCCGTATCATTCATCCCAGTAATAGGGGTATCCCAGAAAATATAATGTGCAGTATCCGCATCTTGAGCCGTAGAAGCAGAAATACACTTAATTATTTTAGGGACTGATAAATCATCAAACTGATCTTGTATGCTAGAAGTGACACCATCTACATAATTTAATTCACTAGCATCAGCTGTGACTCCATCTAAAATGTTTAATTCACCAACATCAGCAGTAATACCAGTTAATGTGTTTAATTCAGTGGTGCTTAAAGTAGCTCCATCTAAAATGTTTAATTCAGTAGCATCAGCAGTACCGGGATATGAAACTTTAGCATTATTAGCTACTATCTCATTCCATTTAGTCGCACTCAAAAGACCTGCTTCTGTGGTGCTAGCCTGGGGTAAAATTATATCATCAGTACCACCATCTGAAGTTATCCCATAAGAAGTGTCTGTTATTGTTCCTGCTGTTAATGTAGTAGGTGTCCCATCCGCACCTTGATAAACATCAAAGTAAGTATCTGCTATATTATTATAATCTATTGTATAAGTATCAGTAGTACCAGGCGAACCATCACCAGTTGTTCTAGTAATCGAATTTATACTATTTCCATCATTTCCTTGATAAACATCAAAGGTATCAATCTCGGTATTAGTGTAAGTAATAGTATAAGTATCAGTAGTTCCTTCTGAACCATCACCAGTTGTTCTGGTTATATTATCTATACCATTTCCCGTCAAAGCAGGGGAATCTGAATTTGATATTACTTGTACCCATGTTCCTTCATTTTGTGCTTCAAGGATAATAGAGGTTCCATTTGTTGCTGTGTATTCTGTACTTCTTAATTTAATACCTCCTACAAATACTATTACTGATTCTGTATTATAGTCAGTTACAAATTCTGTTTGATCCGTGGTGGCGGTAAAATTCACCTTGGTAGTTTTTGAAGCGGTTAAATCTTGGTATAATGCACCATTATCTAACAAATCTTGTATAGTACTTGATCCAGTAATAGTATTTTTGCTTATTAATACTATAATCTTACTATTTCCGTTTCCATCGGCATCGTTAATATAAACTATTGAATTCAAAGGGACTAAATTAATCCCTAATTCAGATGTATCAACAAAATTATACAGTGGTCTTTTAATCATTTTTTATCCTTACTATAGGGCTTCTAATTGTTCTAAAGTCACACAAGCCTGAATGCTAAGTTCTTTATCCCATTTTAAATTCATCATAATATTAAAATTATTTACTATATTTAAGTAGCATCTTTCTATATCATCTCTGGTGCAATCGTGTAAAATATTACTTGAGTCTTTTATTCTTGATGTGGTTTCTGAAAGACGATCCAATAATATGTAGTTTTCTTTAAAGTTGTCTTTATCATCTCTCCCAGCATCTACTTGAATAACCGTCCCAGAATCTAATATCACTTGTGTTTCAGGTCTAGTTATCCCTTTAAAATCATTAGTGATTTTATTCAATGCTAATGTTTTATTCTTTTCTAGTTTTAGGGCTTTTTCTTCTGGTGTCAGGTCAAGAATCTCCCATGTTTGGGTGTAATCTATTGTGGATTCTTTTACTACTTGGTTTATAGTCACATCAGGTTTGGGTGTTTCTGATACTAAGTTCCAATCTAATAGTGTTTCTTTCCCATCTTTTGGAAAAGATGTATTAGGGTATCTTGATACTAACACAGCATAAGTAATTACTTCTTTGGTAACGGTGTTTTGGTATTTCATTCTTTTCCTCTTATTTTAAGTTGATATATTTTGTTATTTAGGTTGTCTGATTGATACATGACTGAACCATCAGGTTTAAAAAATAGACTTTGTATAGCATTATCCACAGGTACTGCAGACTCCGTATCTATAGAAGCGGTACTTAAGTCCCATGGTGTACTTAGTGTCCATTGGTGCATCATGTCTGACGCAGAGTCTGCTTCATACATTATTAGCCCGTCTGGTTTAAAAAATATTTGTTGCGTAAATGTGCCTTGTGTGGCTTTGTTTACCGAGTTAGTAGCATAATCAGCCGTACTTAAGTCCCAGTCTGTAGATAAATCGTATTGGTAAATCAAATCAGAAAGTGTATCCGAGATATACATCCTTGAACCATCTGGTTTAAAAAATAATCCATTGGGCTCTGAGCTTTCGGTGCTTAATTTTACCGAGTTAGTAGCATAATCAGCCGTACTTAAGTCCCAATTAGTACTTAAATCGTATTGATATATGTAATCCCCCTTGTCTATTGAGTACATCTTTGACCCGTCTGTGCTAAATACTATATTTTGATGCCCACCTGCCGCTGTAGAAATAGTAACAGAGTTATAAACAGCCGAAGTTATATCCCAAGCTGTACTTAAATCATACTGGTAAATATTATCATCATCCATATCTGTGCTATACATTCTTGTGCCATCAGGTTTAAACCAAAGACCTTGAACATTTGTCCCCTCTGGGTCCATTTCCATCCCAGGGTAGAAATACTCTATATCCCATGGTGTTTTAAGATAAATTTGATAAACCATTTCATTAGTAGTATCTACTGTGTAAAGAATAAATCCATCAGGGCTAAAAAACAAACCAGTAATATTGTCAGTAATACCATCAATATTTACCGAGTTAGTAGCATAATCAGCCGTTGATACATCCCAGTTAGTCCCTAGATCGTACTGGTAAATTAAATCATTAGTATGTACAGTCCACATTCTTGAGCCATCTGGTTTAAAAAATAAGTCTTGTGGGTCTGTGGTAGCACAAACTATGTTTACCGAGTCAGTAGCATAGTCAGCCGTACTTAAGTCCCAATTAGTACCTAAATCGTATTGGTAAACCTTATCACCCCCAGTCCCAGTCTCATACATCCTTGAGCCATCTGGTTTAAAAAACACACCCCTCGGTGTAGCATCTTGGGTATTAATATTTACCGAGTTAGTAGCATAATCAGCCGTACTTAGGTCCCAGTCTGTAGATAAATCGTATTGATATATCTTGTCTTGATTTTGCCCTATTTCATACATCTTTGATCCATCTGCACTAAAAGTCAAACCTTGAGCAGTACTATCTTGTGTAGAAACATTCACAGAATTATAACTGCTAGTGATTATATCCCAAGGTGTACTTAAATCATACTGGTAAATATAATCTTGCTGATCAGATGTGTACATCTTAGTGCCGTCTGTGCTAAAATATAATCCACTAGGGTCTACATTAGCCGTGCTTGTTTCTTCTTGACCTGTGCTGAAGTTTCTTAGAATCCATGCACCCTCTATGCCACCTCTTCCTGATATCATCATAGCATTAATCATGCGTATCCTAATTGAGCAGAAGCATGCCAGTTTGTCCCAGAATCTCTGGTGTACATGGTCACTATATCTGTTCCATCTGATGTAAAAGTAGGCACTGTCCCGTTTGCCCAATTTATTGAGGAGTCCCATGTAATCGTAAAGTCCCCAGCATCATATAATTCTAGTGTAATAATAACAGTTTTACCAGAAGAGGGTATATTACTAAAGGTTTGTGTAAGATTAGCAGTACAGTTTATGTAGAAACTGTTACCATTGGATAAATCAATGTTTGTGCTGGTACTGGTATAATTATATGTAGATACCCCAGCAAAATTAACTTCCCCTGTTACCTCTCCAGTGACTGATAAATCTCCACCAATATCTAAATTCCCTGTTACCTCTCCAGTGACTGATAAATCTCCACCAATATCTAAATTTGTATTGACTTCTAAATTACCACCTAAGTAATTATCAACAGCAGAGCCTATATAAATCCCATAAGCATTAGTAGGAATAGTCCCCTCATAAGTCCCTTGGAACAAATAAGCAGTCCCTATCGCACCTTCTGGAGAAGTAGTAACATTATTATCAATAATAGCATTTACCGCCACGGCTGAGGTTATTACCCCTGCTCCTTCATCTATTTGTACTTCACCGTGTACCCCTGTGGCTGTAGCAGTAACAGCGGTACCAGTAGATTGTTTTTGACACAAAAAATGACCAGCCCCGAGGTGCGACACTGTTCCTTCATTTAGATCTATACTTGTTGAATAGCATCCGTAAACATTGGATATATTCCCACCTGTATTTGCTCCTATTATTCTATTAAAAGACCCTGAAAGGTATTCAGTAGTCCCTGCGGTTTGGTTACTTTTACAATCTGCATAAAAACATCTTACTTTGTCTGAAGTGGTGCTATTTAATCCATTATAATCAACCCATATGCCCTGTACTATGTGTTCATTGGCACCAGTACCACCAGTAGCATTATTATTAACATCTATCAAAAGTCCATTATGATATTGTGTTCCAGTACAAGCATCAGAACCAGATACATTATATTCGATTTTCATAGCATTGTAATCAACATCACAAACACTATCACTCGAAACAAGGTCATAAGCATCAGTAATTCCATAACCCGAGATTGTGGTTTCTGGGTCTTGTTTATTGCTCCATGTGCTAGCACTAGAAATATAAGTATCTGTTACAGGGGTTGCTTCCCAAGTACCCGTGGTTATTGTTCCTGTGGTGACTAAGGCTAAATCACCAGTCGAAGCCATAGCATCAGTAATACCATAGCCTGAAATATTATCAGGGGTTCCAGTAACTGAACCCCAAGGAACAGTAGCACCAGGCGAATCGGTATTAGAACGGACTTGAACCCATGTGTCTATGTCTAACTCTTGATCTAATACAACAGAGGTGCCATTTGTAGCAGTGTATTCGGTTGATCTTAATTTCACACCACTTGAATAAACTTCTACATTATCAGTATTATAATTAGTAACAAATGTGTCCTGTGAAGCATCAGCGGTAAAATCAACTACAGTGACTACTGGCGAACCTGATGAGTCGAGTGTTTCCGCTTGCCAACCATTAGTGTCATCATATGTCAGAACATCACCATCACTAGGGGACATTGAGTGAACATCACTCAGGTCTTGTATTGAATTATTCTCGGTGAGTACAGTGATCAATCCCTTGGTCCCTGCACCATCGGTGTCTTGTATAGTCCATAAAAGACCATCTCTTGTATTGATAGCCATTTCCCCGAAGTCTACTTGTGTAGTTTCAGGGATATTATCAGCGGTATTTGACCGCTTGAGTTTTATAGTTTGAGCCATGTTCTATCCTTGCGTATATACGCCTTTATTTACCTATATAGGTATTTACTTAGTAAATTTTTTAGAATGTACCACCATCTACGGTATCAGTGTTGACAAATTGACCAGAACCGTTCATAACAATCAGGTCGCCTTCACCCTCGGTAGTCAAGGTAACATCACTCAAATCACCTAACCCAGAGTCACCTTCAAGAGCACTCCCAGCAGAATTACCATAATCAACAGAAAGAGTATTAGTAGATATTGTTAAACCAGACCCATCTACTAAATTGGTATCAACCCAGTCTATTTTTTCTAGGGTCAGTGTTTGGTCGTTAGTCCCAGATACGGTTATATAATCAGCATTAGTATTAACAATAGATACATTAGTACTCGCATCTTGTGGGTCAGCCCAATCGAATGTTCCAGCCGAGGCACCAGCGGTCAATACCTTAAGGTTGTTTGTGGTGCTAGTAGCACTAACATGGAGAGAACCGTCATCACTAGAATGAGCAAAAGTAAACTCTTCATTGGTGTTTTGGTTAGTAGTAAACAACCCGTTTACCCCGTCTAATGAACTCGTTACTGTTATGTCCCCTGAACCAGTCAGATTAATATCGGCATCATTAGTAGCCGCACCAGCAAGTTCCCATGTAAATGCACCTGGTGTAGAAGAAGCAGTCAGGACTCTTCCATCAGAACCGCCATCATCTGTAAGGTGATACCAGCTAGCCCCGGTAGCATGGGTAAATTCATCAGAGGTTCTTACTATACCCCCAGAGGCAGTATAAGTAGGAGAAGTAATAGTGATAGTATCCGCTGTGCTTGCGGTAGTAGTATCCCCTGAGCCCACGATAGCAATAGAATCTTCATTAGCACTCGCAACAGCATCAGTACCAGAATCAGCGGTAAATGTCTTGTAGAATAATTGAGAAGAACCTAAATCTGAGTTAGTAATCTCCGTCCCAGAAAGGGAAATACCACTCCCTGCTGTATGAATATCATCCTCATCAAGGATTCTTTTTACTACCCCAGCCGAGGCATCGTCAACGGCTTTGGTCAACTGCCATTCATTATCTCCCTCGTGCCAAAGGATGCTAACATTTGTATAGTCTCCTCTTTCTACCTCAAAACCAGCATTCCATGATGGGGTGGCAGCCGAGTTATTATTCAAGACCATTATAGAATCACCTATAATAACATCATTAGAAGTACTAGTAGTCACCTCACCATTTACGGTCAGGTTTCCAGTAACAGTAAGTGGACCAGATACGGTACCACCTTTAGTAGTACTTAAATATCCAGCTTCTATACCACCTATGGTGCTACCATCACCAAACCATATACCATAATCATCATTAGTATATAATATTTCCCCTATCTCTGGTGCGGCAAGGGTAGTTCTTGCTAACTCGGTTCCTCTTTTAATTTTTATTATTTGTGACACTTTGTCTCCTTATTTTTATTTTATATCTTGTATTAATTCTAGTAAAATGATAGACCCTAGAACAGTAAATTTCAATACATCTGTAGCATTGGGTGTGGTAGTTAAAACTACCACTGATCCATTAGATGTCTTATACATACTATCCAGTGTTACAATCCTTGAACCAACCGCATCTTGATATATAGAAATAAAACCAGTTTGCCCAGCAACATAGTTAGTAGGAGCATTCAGTACAAAATCTTGAGTCGTATTTAAACTAAAGGTACTGCCAGTGTTCATGTCAATATCAACACTGGCACTATCGGTTAAACTTACCAGATTTTCCATTTTGTCTGTTTTTGGTGTTATGGTTTCTAATTCAGTAACAATATCATCTAAATTAACAGCACTCGTTACAGTAATGAGATCAGTCTTGGTTTCTATTGTTGAAATATCTCCTAAATCAACGGATTCTGATACAGTAATAAAATCAAGTTTATTTTTATGATCTTGTAGAAAACTCGATTCAGTTAGATTCAATATATTTAAATTTAGATGTTGATGCCCTACTGAACTCAGCAAGTCTAAGTTAATATCCTCAGTAACCGAAATATGGTCTACCTTTTCCTTATCAGTTTCTGAGTAAACAGAGTTAATCCCCCAAAATCTAGTACCATCAATTTTAGACTTTAATACATAATCATTAATAATAGGGTTCCCCAAAATAGGTTCCTTATTATCCCAAGAATCTGAATTATTGATAACTTTTGTTATATTACCATCAATAGTATCACCAGTATATATACTATTATACATTTATTTCCTTTCTGAGTAACTAGTTTTTGACATATAATCCTAATTTCAAATATGTTATCTCGCTATTTATATTCCCTTGTGCTGTTATACTAGCATATTTACCAGCGGTTGTCATCATTAGATATTCTTCTGTGAGTATTTCTGTTGTTGTATTATATCTATACTTAGGGTTCTGTATAACACCTCGTGATTTTATTTTTATATTGGTAGGCACTACCCCTAGGCTATCATAGGTTATTGTGTAATTATAATCACTTCCATCCACCACGACAGAAACCCCAGTACATAACACCTCAATATTAGAATTATTTATAGTCAGAATAATAATATCACCTGCATTTAACAACCCTGATGAAGTTTCTGTCGTCTTTGCTTCCATTTCTAAGATTGAAGTTATATGTAAAGGTTTATCATATCCTATACAGTAATTTTCTGTATTTTCTACACTAACACTCAGAATTACTGGGTCTTTCCATGCAAAATGGGGGATATCTGCTAATTCAAAATCAACAATTTCTATAAACCCTGCTGATGTGTTTCCAAAAATACCCTTTTTTACACTAACACCATCATATATTAAACCTTTTGTGCCTATTTCAATAATATCATCAGTTCTTAGTGTTGTCTTTGTGTTGGTATCTGTCAGGTCAAAAAATTGGATTTTATTATTGCTATAATCAGAACATCCTGTCATTTTATAAACAGGGTCTATATTACATTGATTCAAATCACCCATACCTGTACTATCTGGAACCGTAAATAAATACCACTTATCTGTCTTGGTCAATGATACTAAACTTTCACCAGAAGTTACCCCTGTGTCATTTTCTACAGATATAAAAGTCCCAAGGCTAAATAACCCTGTGTCTTCTATCCACTGTGTCTCTGCCCAGGTGTTTATCTCCGTATCATAATTAAATACATAAAGACCAGCATGATAAAGAACGCCTTGATTTGAATATTTGCTGGTTACTAAACACTCATTTGAACCATTTAGGCTTACTGAATACCCAAATTCATTATAGCTAGGGTTTATTTCAGGAGTTAAAGTTTCATTTAACACCCATGTACCATCTAGTTTATAAACTTTTACTATGCCTGAGCCATTAGTGCTACTACCAATAGCAAAGGTATCATCAGTCATATCAATATCAGAAAATACTGCGTTATCATTAGGGAGGTCTGTGTCTGTTATTGTTTCCATTCCTTGCTCATTCCAAGTACCAATATAAGTTATTATATCTATTGTTTGACCATGAGCTATAATTGCTTTGTCTTTGTATAATTTTATAGATGCTGAGTTGTCAGTATTGATTGTATTAGTAATGCCCCAGACTTGAGTAGATTCATTTAAAATGTACAAATAAGTATTATAAACGGCATCCTCTTGTCCTAGCCATTGTGTAGTAGATATCATTAGTTTATCATCATATAAAGATACATCATTACACACAAAATGGTCAGCACCTACTCGGGGTGTAGTTATGGTATTCTGCAGGTCCCAGTAAGTAGTATGTTTATATACATTTATTTCTATGTTATTATATGTTAAATTTAAGGGATAAACCGCACAATAATCACCATAAAGACTCTGTATATTTGGTTTATCTACTCCTATGCTTTGACCCTTAATCATAGTACCAGCAGGAAGGATATTTACTGTTTTTGGTATTGATGTACATTCTACTTTGTATTTACCGAAGTCTAAACCAGGTGCCTGTGTTATTTCAGATACAAATACTGAATTTTCTATTAATGCTTTCATTGATTTCCTTTATACCGTTGGACCTAAGTCTGTCCAGATGTTATTTAACACACTATTATTAAATGCAGGTGCTTGTGCTTGATCCAATACAATTTCCGCAGAAAAAATATAATCATCATCTAATATATCTAAATTCCAATTAGCGGTATCTGACACTAACCCAAAATTGGTAGCATATACAGATAATATAACAGGGGCATCACTTGTTACATTAGGCAAGTCCCAATAAATTTTACCATCCAATATTTCAACATCTCCTGTATTTGACACAGCAAAATATTCTTGACCTGAGTTATAGTTAACTATATCCACTATAATTACTGAATCATCAGGGGCATAATTTTCACTATTTAATATAGGAGTAGCAATGATTTCTGGTGTGCTCGAAGGAACACAAATATCATTATTATTATAATCTAAACCAGATGTTATTTGAACCTTTTCTAATAAAGTAGGGTTGACTAAATTAGGTGTATCATCAAGCATTCCAATAGTTGATTCTTGATTCCTAGTATCTATGTTATTCAAACAATACATTTTACTATTGCCTTTTAACATACCATCAAATTTAGTACCATTTGTGGTATATATCTCTGGCAGGTATCTTAGTTGACAACCGTTTAACATATCAGTAAAATCTGTTATTAAGTTTTCACCTTGAAGGTTGAATTTTTCTAATAAGTTTAATCCCTTGCACATACTATCAGCCGTTATTAAACCTTCACATTTCTGAATGTCTAATTCTTTTATAGTATTAGATTTAAAATCTATTTGCTCTAATTTATTAACAGTGTCTGTATTTTCTATAGTTACATAACCCAAAGGGGTAACTGTATGTTCCCCTGCATTATATAATTGGTAATTCCCATCACCTAGGTTAACCATACAAGGCTGTGTTATTTCAAATGTTATATCCTGATACGCCATATTCTTCCTTTATTTTATGTTAAATCAATAGCAAAATCTGCATCAAAATCTGTATTAAATTCTGTTAATTTATCCGTACAGATGTTAAAACTGTTATTGATATCGTAATATTCTGTTGAGAAACTATCATCAAATGCTCTTGTATAAACAACACAATCATCAAATGGATTGAGTAAATTTAGTCCACATCTAACATATACAAACCCACCTATACTTTCACCTTGGAGACAATCTTTTTGGTAAGGATAAGGTACTATATGCACACCAGAAGTATCATATCTTATATCCCATGTTGCTGTATTATCATAGTTAGTTTCATCTATATTCATCATAAAAGGTTCGATATTTTTGCTGAAACTGTCAGCAACTATCGAACCCCCAGAAAAATATATACTATAATCGTATGATTTTGTCGGGTCAATTTCAATCCCAGTTACTGTCACATCTGTCCTTTTTGTATTATTTATAAAAAGGACAGATCACAAAGGAGATTAAAGGAAGTTAAAGGAAGTATTCGGGGAGGTCGTTGATTAAAGAAGATTGTATGAGTTTATCGCCTATTCTGACTTTTTTTATAGTAAATTTGGAGTAATCTAAGGAGTCAAGGGAGTCAAGGGAGTCTTTTCTGCTTTTTTTGAGGTTTTTGATAGCTCTAAGGACCCTTTTTTCGGATAGGTAGACCCAGCCCTGTGAACCATCAGTCCCTGTTTGATTATCGTAGTCCAGTATATATAAAAACACCTGCCCTAAAGCTCGTAGATTCTTTTTATCTCTGTGTGGGCATCCTGGTAGTCGTTTTCTTCAAGGTAAATTACTAATCGTTCTATGTTGTCCTTAGTAATATCGGTGAACAAAAGACTCTCTAGGAGTTTAATATCGTCTTCGTATTCTGGTCTTGCTTCATTGATGTCTTTAAGCATCGCGTATTGTGTTTTGGCTTTTCTTAACACTTCGTCAAAATCGTATATAATCATCTTTTTCCTTTTTAAAGTAAATTTAGAGTAAATCTTCAGGGTAGTTATCCAAGATGAATTTATCAAGCATCACCCTGAGGCGTTTAATCTCTTTTCCCTTGAAGCTTATTTCTTCATTATCTATATTGAATACCATCTCATTAGGGTTAATAGGGATAATAGGTGTCGTTGATTGCCAATTATTGATACCGGGGTTGGTATCTATGGGTATTATACCATCTTCGGTATCCATGTATATTTGCCCTGGTATTGTTTGTTCAAGCATCTTCAAAAAACCCGTCTAATTGACCTTGGATTTCATCAGGGTTGAACTTACCTTGGGCATCTCGTCTAGGGTCCAAGATATTAATCCCAGGGTCAAGAATACTTGGGTTAATCCCAGGGTCTAGGCGGTGCTTTTTGGCGTGTTCGGCTTTGCTCCAAATATACCAGTGTGTCTGGAGCAAAGCATTCCAGAGAACCCCAAGCATACTAATAGTCACTATAATTTCTATGTACATATAAAATCTTCTGCATGCTTTTCTGGCTTTGGACAATCAGGAGTTAGTCTTTGTTCTTGTGTTTTCTGTTTTATCTGGTTTTCACAAAATCGTATAATGCTCTTGTAGTCTTGTATTTTTAAGTTTAGTGCTTGTACTAGTGCTTCCAAAATCTTTCCTTTTTTGTTTTGTAATTTATATCTTTTATGATACCGAGTAAACAATATTCACACAGGTCAAAACTCAGTGATTTGCCGTCCATCTTGGAACCGAAACCAAAGTTAATTTCTATGTGTTGCATTTCTGGTTCAAAGGCCTTGGTAAAACGATCTGTATATATTTGTTCTTTTTCACATTTGTCACAAATGGTTTTATACAGGGTGTTTTCTGTCGTTTGAATTTCTTTGTATTCTTTCACAGGAACCTTTCAGGGTATTTATCAATCTCCCAATCCCTGAGCATTTCTTTAAGCTTGGTTTGGTCTATTTTTGGGTCATCTGATATAGTGTGTTGCTTGATAATCTTGTCTTGTGTACCATGAGTTATGAACTCATTAATAACAGGGTCGTATTTTACATCAAGCAATACACCAAAATCGCCATACCATGAGCTATCCTGGTTGTTGTATACATCCATTTCTTTCCTTTGTCTATTATACCGTATTAACCTTAAAATAACCTAAAGGTACAATTCAGGGTAATCTTCTATACTTAGTATTTCTGCTATGGAGTGATAATCCCAATACATTTCATCCTTATCCTCAACATATACCTCTGTTATTCCCTGTACTTTTAAAACACATCCTAACTTTTCTTTCATCTTAAGGGCATGATCAAACTGAGATTGGAACCCTTTTCCATCAACATATATTTCATCGTAGCTCTTGATGTTCCAGTGTTCTTTGCTTTTAATCCTGATGTAATCACCTACTTTAGGTTTCATAGGAAATACTCAGGGTGTGTTTCTATTGTTAGTATTTCTTCTATGGAGTGGTAATCCCATGAGTATCCATCCTCATCCCCAAAAAAATATCCGTTTACTTGATTTACTTTGAAAACACATCCTAACTTTTCTTCCATACTAAGGCTTCTATTAAATTCAGCCTGAAATTTTTCTCCATCAACATATATTTCATCATAGCTCTTAATGTTCCAGTGTTCTTTGCTTTTAATCCTGATGTAATCACCTACTTTAGGTATCATAGGAACATCTCAGGGTGTGTTTCTATTTGGAATATATTAGTAACCCTGCTCCATGGTATAGTAGTCACATAAGGTGGTTTATGAAATCGTGTCTTTTCTACCCAGATGTCTTTGTGGTTACACTGCACCACATAAAAATTCATTGCCTCGGAGTCTATGGAGACCATATCACCCTCTTTGATATTTTTTACCCAAAAGTTAACAAAATCTCTACGAGTCTGGAATGCTGAAGGGTTCATAGGAAATACTCCGGGTGTGTCTTTGGGGACAAGAGTCTGTCGATATTATAATCTGAGTCTATTTTACTATCAAAGAAAATACCATCAAGGGGCATATACATCATCTCTCCTATCCTTTTATCAATTTTAATAAACCTTAAAGTAACCATCATGGAGCCTACTTTGATTACCCTGAGAACCTGCTTGCCCTTATTAATGACGAACTCCCCTTCTTTGAAATCAAAGTTTTTCATTATGCATACCAGCTACAGTAATGGCTCTGATCAGGGTCTGTTTTATATGCCTTGTTATACCCTGTATTGGCTCTGTCTCCTGTTATTCTGGCTTTGATTTCATCACCATAAAAGGAGTCTTTTACTGGTAGTCTTTGTTCACTCATGTAGCTTTCTGAACCTGGAACAGCGGTTTGATGAAGTTCTCTGAAAGTACCTGTTTTACCCTTAAGGGAAATTAGCTGGTAGTATGTGCAATTTGTCTGCTCCCAGCCACCGGATTCATGAAAAATATCACCTACCCTGATACCCTTGAAAGCCTCGGCTTCCTGGGCTTTTTTATCTGCCTTGTATACACGATTTTGCTCGGCTATATCGGCTCTTTCTTGGATAAAGTTATTGATATAATTGGTTCTTTTGGCAGTATTATCGAAACGGTATCTCCAATCAGGCTTGCTTCTTTTTCCGCCATAACACATAGCACAAGGAACACCATTGTTCTCAAAAGTATAGATATCATACTTTAGTTCTTTGTACTCTTTGTGTTCACCGTTAGTTGGGATTTGTCTTGGAAGTGCCATTTTATCTCCTTGATAAGATTTTTTTTGAAGCCTTTGAGGCTCTCTCTTGATATGTTATATTATACCATAATAAAGCTTAGAGACCGCTTAAGTCAAGCCTGCTGAACTCTATATCACCTTGCTCTTTTGATATCTCTTCTAGGAATGAATCATTGACCCAGAAAAGGTCAGGATCACCAATACGGTCTTCTATCCAAAGGATATCTTTTTTCTCTAGGCTTGAAATAAATCCACCTATCTCCTGGGCATTTAAGCCTTGGGCTTCTTTTAGGTCTTCTACACACTGACAGCTGAAGTTGTCTTCTAGGAGCTCATTCACTGTACCAGCGCCACACCCATTGTCTATCAAGAACTCTTTGATAAATCTTTCTTCTTTTTGTGTCATCTTCTCTCCTTCTTAAATATGTTATATTATACCATAACTTAGCTTAAAAAGACATAAAACTTCAAGCCTGGTTTTACCCCAGTTTTACCCTTTTAAGTTTATACCCATCAAAAGAACCGTTCAATTTGATACTCAATTTATGGTCACAAGTAGGAGTAAAGTTGTATTCCCCATATGAGGATACTCTCAGGATACCTTTGTCCTCAAGATATCTCTCATTTTTAGCATTCAAGGTGCTGAAAAATACTCTTACTAATTCTTTATCCTTGGTTTCGCCAAATAAAGTATAGTTAACACCAAAATCACTACAGTCTGTTTTAACTCTAAATATATCAAGAGTAAGTGCTTTTACCTTAGGTGCTAAACCAGCTACCTTAAGCATCATACCATAAACCACATCAAATTGAGCCTGGCTTAAAGTACCTACTCTTTCAATATTCTCTTTAATAGATACTAAAAAGCTAAAATCTTGGTTATTCTGGATATAGTCTAACATCTCTGGGTTAAGTTCTTTGAACGACTGTACTCTCTTGGCTAAGTTGTCCTTGAGGTCTTCTTCTCTTAACTCTGCCTTGTACTGAGAGTTCTCTTTGGCTACCTCGGTGATGCTTTTGCCGTTCATAAAATTCTTGGCACAACCAGAACCATAATGACCTACTTCTTGGGTTTTGTTATTTTTGAGTGTATATACATGCTTGATGCTTCTTGAACACCCATCACAAACACCCCCTAAAGAGTGCTTTTCTAATAGCGAAAATTCTGGTAACTTTATCATCTCAATCCTTCTCTTTAAATATGTTATATTATACCATACTTTTGCTTAAAAGGAGGTTAAATTCAAGGATTAGACTCTTGTGTTCCATAATTTTTTAGATTCTTTTATGGTCTTGTTATACAGTTCTGAGTTCTCGGTCATGTCGTATCCGAAGGTATTAGTAAAACCCCCAGTGCTATTACAACAAAAACAAATTACCCTTGCTTCTATAATATCACCTGACATTTTTCTTGCTATATGGATACTAACATCTATATCCTTGGAGCCACAAAAGGGACAAGGTTTCATATTTTACCATCCATGTACATGATTAAAACTACCCCGAATAACACCATAAACAGACCTATCACAGAGGCTATACCTAAAGTAGAACACATCAGTCCCACCTTATCTCAAGATGTCGTCTCTTGGTGCTAATGCTGTCTATGTACTGTACTTTGTAATCCAGTCTTTTAATCCTCTGGATAAGGTAATCAAGGTCTTCTTCATCCCTTGGGATATCAAGGCACTCAAGGTTATAAATTCCATTCTGGGCCTTTTGTTGAATTTGTTCATTAATATCAACAAATCTGTCTTCGTTTTTGTGGTATTCTTGTGCTGTTCGTTTTGCGTCATGTGCTGTCATTTTTTTCCTTTAGCTTAATACTTTAGCTTAATACTTTAGCTTAATACTTTAGCTTAATACTTTAGCTTAATAGCATAGCCATTTGTTTAGATTCCAGGGCTCTTTCGAGGGTATCAGTTTCGTTTTTATCCGTTCTTATCTCTTTAAACCTCGGGTGGCTCAGGGCATAGAAATCGTTATCCCTTGATTTGGTAATATCGTTAAAAGTAACGGTTATTATCTTGCCTATGTATTCTTTGCGGTTTGTGTTTAGTTCATCGAGCATTTTATCAGTAAATCCTGATGTTTGTCCTTTGATGGTCTTTTCATCGTTCTCGAAGGTCAATGCCCCGAAGGTCTCCTCTCTTTTTGTGCCTTTTTTACCCTCCGTGAACCCTGTAATCCTGACCTCGAGGTCTATCTCCAGCTTGAGTTTCAGCTGGGTAGGAGAAGTATGATCCACGAAAATATTATTTTTATCCTTAAGGATAGAGCCTTCTAACCCTTGGTTCATCCACCTTGAAGTATACTTTAAGGCTTCTTGAATATCCTGTACCATGAATGTCTCGACTAGCTGGACTGTATCGGAAATAGTTATGTTATCACTGAGGTCCTTGAGGCGTTCTTTATACCATGTTTTGTTTTTTTTATCCTTTCCTCTGGAGTATTCTTCAAGGGAGACAAAATCCCAAAGCTGAATATAAACATCATCTTTTGGGTCATCCGAGTTCAAGACACCGTTTGCCAAAGAACGATTCAAGATGCCTTTTACTAATAACTCTCCTATATAAACACCGTCTTTAAAGTTTTTGAACTGCTCCTTAAGGTGAGGAAGGTCTTTTTCTTCGCCTGACCTTGAGTTGAAAGTAACATTATTAGATTCCACGGTGCATGTACAGTAACTACCATCGCACTTAATTTGGACAAATGCCGGAAATGTGATTTTCTTCTGGGTCTTTTCATTATACAAATTACAACGCATATAAGGCGGTTTAGTAATCAAGTTTTTGAATACCTTGTTAATCATAGTCCTGCCTGTGTTTATCCTTAGGTCTCTGTTAATGACACCTTCCAGGACCACAGCATCCCCTTTTGAAAGGGAAGACAACATCATCCTAAGTTCATCTTGGGCTTTTGTGCCTGTGTATTTTCTCGTGCAAAAATTGTCCCTGAGATCATTAAGAGCATACTCAAGGTCGTATTGGTTGTTCCTTGTAGATTCAGGGGTATAAGTAATATTAAGTAAAGTAATCCCAAAAACGAAACGAACACGATCGTAGGTCATTTGTAAGACCTTCTCAAGAAGAGGGTTATCAGAGTTATCCTTAAGAACCCCGAGTTTATAATTACTCCCGTTCTCCTTGTTTAGGTCTTTTATGATGTCTTGTATATTTTTCATTTATTTTCCTTTTCCATCTCAATGGCTTGGTCTATATTAATGCCAAGTTCACCTAAAACAATAGCTACTACCCCTGATCTTTTAAACAAAATTTCATGATAATTTAGCCACGATTCTGATCTGTTGTAGACTTTAGATATTTCTACCAAATCCCAATAAAGTTCAGGGTTTTCATTTTTAAAATCTGTTAGGTATTTAGTAATCTTAATGACAGATGATAACCCCAATAAAGCATCTAAAAAATCCTTTATCTCTTGGGTTTGAGTTTTAGCCCCTTGTTTTATTACTTTGATTTTTAGATCGTTTATTTTTTCGTTTAAATTTTTCATTTATTTTCCTTTTTTAAATTATACTGCTATCCTAAAGAACCTAAGAATCTTCCATCAAAAACAACCCTGAAAACAAGGTAACTACCCCTCCAGGCACCATCCATAACCAGAGTTTAACCCCTGCCCATAAAGCAAGAGGGAATGTCATCCCTTGTGCCCACAAGTAAACCAAATAAACAAGACTCGAGATCATTCCCAGAGATGCCGAAATAATACCTATAATAGTCAAAACCATGCCTAATGTTTGTAACCCCGTTAACTCGTTTTTCGTGTAATCTTTCATTTTTTTCCTTTTTTTGTTAAACTGTATACCCTAGTTCAAGGGACTTTTTATCTTTGTTATCATCATAATAACAAACCTCTGAGAATTTATCAACACTAAGGTATACCCACTTGGGGTAAATCGAATTGTCAGGATCGGCATCCACTACCTTGACCACCGTCTCAGGGTCAAGTGTCTTCAAGTATTCTATAAAATCCTTTACCTTCATTATTTCTCCTTTGAAAAATTAACAATATCTTCTTTCATAACAAAAAGTGTCTCGATCCCATCTATAGGGTATATGTCGGCTTCTTTCATTGTCCCAAGATTTCCATTGGTATCAATATACCAATCATGGCTTTCCAAAGGGATATTAATATCGTCAAATGCCGACCAATCAATAGTTAAAATCATTACATCAGGTATGTTATCTTCACTAATTCCTAGGAATTTACCCATCATTTTAGGCATTGCATAAACATCATCTGTTAGGTTTTCAATCGAACCAACCTTAATAGTATCTCCTATGTTAAAAAACTTGCTCATATCTTTAAATTTCATCTTCTCTCCTCTTTAAATATACCCTATTATACCACACTTTTGCTTCAAAAGACCTTAAAGAAACAGCTCAGGGTTAAAATGCATCAGGATATCCTGGTGTTCCTCCGGGTTTTTATTTTTATATTCCAAGGGGTTTACCCAATACTCGTTATATCTTATCCCCCACTTGGTATCAAAGGTCACTTCTGTTACATCTATAAGGTCTTGGTCTTTTGTACAAATTTTATACAAATCGTCTTTATATAGTAATACATTCTCTGGGTTTTTCTTGAAATGAAGATACTTTACCCTCAAAGAGTGGCTTTTCTGATCCAGGTAGTAAAGCTCCAGTTCCTTTTTAGCATAAGATAATATATCTATGAACTCTGGTATCTCATAACCAAAGGAACCAAATCTAAGTTTGAGGTTTTTTTGCTGTTCTTGTGTGTACTCGAAATAATCAAGTATCCTTTCCTCTGTGATATTTACTACTAAATCGTTCACTACATATTTCAATCTTGAAATTTTATAACGGGTTTGATCTTTCAATGGTCCAAGGGCTACCATCAGAAAAATCTCGTAGTTCATTAAGGTTTCATCAAAGGATATGTAGTCATCGCTGTATTCATACCTCTCGTATTGTCTTTTAAAGGCATTAAGGGTTCTTTTAATCTTTACTATTTCTTTTAGTCCTACTTGGGTATAATCTATGCTTAGTAGGGTGTTTATGTGTTCAAGCACTGTTTTCCTTTATTTTAAAGTTCCTTATTATACCACAAGTATCCTTAAAAGGACATTAAGACCCTAAAGAAACAACCAAGGGTAGTCTTTTGGACCCTTGCCCCAGAACTCCGTGCAGAACATTTCAAAATACCCCAAAGAGAGCCTTTTATTGGTAAAGGTTAACACAAGGTTCTTAAGATCAATATGGTATCTTTTCTCGTATACCGGGCTGGCGGTAAGCCTTTGAACATCGGATACATTGACTTCTCTTTCAGATACCATTAAAAGCTCGGGCACCTCTGCCCTGGTAACTTGTGCTACCAATACATCCTGGCTCTCTTGGGTAGTTATTTTAACATCCTTTGTGGTATAAAGGGTCATATTTCTCTAAGCATTCCAAGGTTACTCAGGATGTCATCTTTTACTACCCCTTTGTTGTAGTTTATATTGGATATTTCTTGTAAGGAAGCATTTTGGTTGTTTATAGTCCTGTATTCATTATACCAATCTACCGTGTCTGTTTTCTTGGCATTATACAAAGGCTCTAAACCAAGGTCTTTTAGGGTCTTATCCGCAAAGTATTCTATGAAATTGTTGTTAATTTTCTTGTTAAACCCAGGGACTTCACCATCCTTGAGAAGATAATCACTCCACTCTTTTTCTGCTTTTGTTACCTTTTCTACATACCAGTAAACGAACTCCTTGGACCATTCTTCGGTGAAGTTTTGCCTCGGTTCTCTAAGGATTTTAAGGACTGTTTTATTCACTGGTACATGGTAGTCTAGTTCATCCTGGGCTATTAACTTCAGAAGCATACTGAACCCTTGAATAGCATTATCATTAGTCTTATTTAGGCTCCATGTGGCAAAGAAACTAAAAGGAAACTTAATATGCTCAAGGACATAAGTAGCCACTATCGCCTTAAAGAGTATTTTTTTGGCTTCTGGTCCTTCTTCTTTATCAAGGATTAGTCTTTGGTAAAGCTCACCTGAATAGTCTACTTCATCATTCATTCTTGATTTAATGAACTCGTCTTCATATACTATATTAGTTTTATCCTCTGCTTCTGAACCAAACATCTGGCTTAGCCCGTAACTATAACTAGCCGCATGTATACTTTCATTTTGGGCTATATATTGATAGTTAAGCTTAAGTTCGGTATTGGTGCTTAGCATAGCCAAGACATTATAGATATTGACTACCCCGGCATCCATAAGTAACTGATATGAATTATTCAAAAGGAATATCCTCTGGGATACCTCGTCTAGTTTGTCCCAGCCTGTGATATCACTCTTGAAATCCACTGCCGTGTACATCCATACTTTACTAAAGCCTTGTTTAAATTGGTTCATCAAGACAGGGTAATCTGTTTTGTCTACCCTAAGCATCCCACCAGTATCACCAAAAAATAACTTAAAGGTCTCTTTTGGTAACTCGTCTACACATATAATTTTTTCACACTTCATTTTTATCCTTCTCTTTATCTAAACTGAACAAGACAAACACTCTTCTATATCTTGCTGTAATGTAAATGCATAATAAAGACTCTTTAGTCCCATTTTCTCGGCATATATAATATCTTTTAGTACCTCTGTGGCAGACTCGTTCCTGTCTTTATAATACAAGGACAAAGACTGACCTTGGTCTATGAACCTTTGCCGTGCTGAACTCAGGTTAATCATATCAAAAGAGTCAATATCCCAGGCTAGTTCATAATCTTGTCTTAGTTTCTTTATATTAGGGACTAATTGCTTACATGTATAAGTCCCTGTTTTCATTGAGACTAATTGCCGTGGTGGCTCTATGCCCTCGGTCGAATTTAGTATAAGTGAACTCGTAGCGGTGGGGGCTATAGCCATTAATGTGCTGAACCTTGCTCCCGATTGCTTCAGGTCTTCTCTTATTTCTTTCCAATCTCTATTTAACCTAAAATTATAAGGCCCCTGATACAAGTCAAAAATAAGATTTCCTTTGGAATACTCAGAGCTGAAATACTCCGAATATCTGCCCCTTTCTTTGGCTAATTTTATACTCCCTTTCATCAAGAAGTAGTAAATATCCTCCAAGAGGTCATTGGTCTCTTTAAGTGCTTCTTTGCTTTTGGTCTTCAGCTTACCCTGGGCTAAAAACTGGGCATAGTTAGTAATCCCTATCCCTATAGCCCTGTAGTTTTTATTGAAAACCTCGCCTTCTTTGGACGGATAAAAAGCATAATCCAAGAGATTATCAGAAGCCCTTAAAAGATTATAGGTCATTTTTTCTTTCTTTTTATCGGAAAGTGTTATCCATTTGATTACATTTATTGAACTCAGGTTACACAGGGCAATCATCCCTGGGTCAAAGGACTCTTTAAGCTTGATGTTATTATCAAAATCTTTGGAAAGGACTGCCCTTGGTTCTTTTGGACTAATAGCAGGAATGGATATTTCTCCGCAGTTATGAACTAATAAATTATTAGCAAAAAAGTTTTCGTTGTCTTGAACCGTTATATCATAAACAGGGATTTCTTTTTCTTGTATTTCAATTTTTAACATTTTGTTCCTTCAATACTTCTCTAATTTTTAATCTATTTTTACCTCGTTGATAACGGTTATATGTCATGTTTGTTTGTTCTTCCATTTGCTCTTTCCACGATTTATCAGGGAATCTAAATTTAGTAAAATGTTTAGGTATATCAACATTATATTTTAATTTTGTCCATCTTCTAACATTACTTAATGCAGGAATGAACCCTAAAATATTAAATAATTCTAAACTATATTCAATTATTTCGTTATCGGTTATCCCGGAATATCTTGGATTTTTCACACCAGAAAAGGCATCACTTAATTTTTTTAGTGTTTCTTTTGATGTTTTCGATCCTTTTGTATGGTGTACCCACTCTCCACTTTTTACCATAGGGTCGTTTACAGAAGCATGAAAAATTTTTCTATCGTCATCGTTAATATCATATACAGGCATTTTACCTGTCATTGTTTTTGACATTTTTGTTTTCATTATTGCTTTGTGTTTTTTTCTTAAAAATTCATACTCTTCAGGAGTTGCCATATATTTTTCATTATATTTACCTCTGTTTGACATCATCCAGCAAGCACTTATCATACTATCAGACTTGCTTTTATCTTTTACTTCAATATAATGTTGGGCTAGCAACAAATGGACTTTAAAATGCTCTTGTAATGTCAAATCTACTATATTATTTTCATCATCTGATCCTCCTAAAGACCGAGGACAATAATGATGTTTTTCATAATCTATATCATCTTGTTTAGGTCTTATCCATGCTGTTAAACAAATATTTTGGACTTCTTTCATATAATTATTCATAAATTATCTCATCATTTTCTTGTAAAAACTGAGCTTCTATATAACCTCTTTTTGTATATATTTTATGTTCTGGTGTACATGTTATAGTATTATTTTCTTGTGTAATTTTAATCACTTTAGCCTTTTTTGAAGTCATAGCAAAATCAGTTATCTTTTTATAAGATTTTTTTGATGTTTTTGTGTTCATTGATAATACCTTTACTTCTGTATTGATATAATATTCTAAATCTTGTATTTCAATCATTTTTATTTCATCATTAGTTTCTATACTAATTTTAGTATCGCCAGATACACATAAATTTGAGCTAAAAATCTGCTCTTTAAAGATGTTCTGATTCTGGGTATTCTCTTCAAAAAATATATAGATATTGCCTGTTTCTATTCTTTGCTTGGTGATGCTAAATGCTAGTTCGGTTGCTTTCATTTTTCTTTTCTTGATACGATCTTTGTTCTCATAGAAGCAGTACCATTTGTCGAACTCTTCCCCGTGAGTGGTCAATAACTCAGGGGTTTCCTTGGGGTCAAAAAGAGTAATATCTTTGTTATCAAGTATTCTTTGAGTGAACAGTTCATTCCACTTTAAGCCATACTTAAGGTTCCTTGCTCTGCGGTCTTCTGTACCCCCTTCTTCTTTTAGCTCTAACATCTCTGGTGAATCATAATGCCACCAAGAGAAGTAAACAGCACATGCCCCTGGTCTTGAGCCGTTTTGGTTATAGGCATTCACGGTAGATTCTATCATTTTGATAAATGGAATAGGTCCGCTTGAGACCCCGTTTTTACCTATTTTTGAGCCAGTAGCCCTGATGCTTGATACATCACATGCCAAGCCCCCACCGTGTTTAGAAAACAACCCAAGGTTAGAAATGGTCTTATTAATCCCCCATGAGTTATCGGGTAGCTTCGAGACCACGCACGAAGCCATCTGAGGGTTCTTCGACAAAGAGTTCATCCATTTAGGTGTTGCTTCTGAATACATCAATAAGCTCAGGTCATTATATCTTTGTATAATCAAAGGAATACGATCAATTTCTTTATAAAAGGCAAATAAAGCCAGTCTCATGAACCCGTGTTGAGGTAGCTCCAAGGGTTTTGTAACCGTGTAGTGTTTGCTTTGCTTGTCAATAAAAACCCTTAAGCCTAGGTAAGTCAGATCAAAATCTCTTTCTGGTTTGATGGCTTCATCCAGCATCTTGATTTCTTCTTCGGTAAAGGTATCAATAACATCTGAATCATACACCCCGTACTGGGTGCCTTTACTTAGGACATCACCATAATAAGGGTATTGTGTTCTCTTTATACCCCAGGTTTCTTTGTAAATCTTTTGGATATACAACCGTTTTGCTACCTCGTCCCAGACTGGGTACATATCCGAAATCTTATTGGCACAGGTTTCAATCACCTCGTTAAATAATTTCTGTATGGATATTTTATTGAACACTTTAAGTTCTATGTCATTTAAGAGTTCTTTGACATACATCTCTTTATCATTACAAGCCCACATAAGGACTTTTTTCATTTTGTGTTCGTTATAAGGCTCTGGTGTCCCGTTCCTTTTTATAACAATGTGTTCTTTTCCTTCTACTAATTCTATCAATACTTTCCTTTAGAGTCTTCTAGCACCTTTATAATGCTTTTTGTAATATTTTTTATCAAGGTTTGAAATGGTTACTTTCTTGGCAGCACTAGAGGCATGAATAAACTTGTTATTCCCTAGATAGATACCAACATGACCTATATCCCTGCCATAAGCCCCAAAGAAAACCAAGTCCCCTGTCTTGAGGTTCTTCTTGTCTATATGCTTCCCTGCTGACGCTTGCTGTGTACTTGTTCTTGGTAAGTGCTTACCGTGTTTTTTATATACTTTTTGGACAAATGCCGAGCAGTCTATGCCCTTTGTGGTTACACCACCGTATCGGTACTTGACACCAAGGTATCCCCGGGCAGTTTTGATTACACCTTTTGTGTTTCTTGAGTTCTTTTTGTTCTTTGTCTTGAACAATATATCTTTACAGTCTATTTCTGTTACCTGTG
The DNA here is from genome assembly GCA_029935075.1 of Campylobacterales bacterium. GTDB lineage: Bacteria > Campylobacterota > Campylobacteria > Campylobacterales > QNZT01 > SZUA-1433. Next base: position 26,231 of record JAOZKZ010000001.1, on the reverse strand, counting down.
CTACTGCTTTCCTTTTGTTTTTCTTCAAAGTCTTTGCCTTTGATCCTTTTTGGGTAATAACCTTACCGCATTTTAAAACAATCTTTCCATCTTTTATCGACTTGTAGGTAATGCCTTCGTATTTGTCTACTTTGTGGCTGGCTCCTAAGGCAGTAATCACCACCAAAGCCAAAAATATTTTTTTCATTAAAATCCTTTAAGTTGGTTTAACATAGTATATCATATTATTCTTAAAATACCCTTAAAATAATCTTAAATTATCCTTTATAGTTATCATTAGTTTTGATCCCAGGGGAGCCAAATATTCTCTGGAGGTTTTTCTTACATTTTTCACAATACTCTGGTTCACCGGAGTCTTTCATTTCCTTTTCTATCTCTATCTCTTCGTTTCTTTTTTCGCACTGTATATTCGTACACTTGTAGTGGTATTTCATGTCTTTCCTTTGTCTTTGGTTTTATTTATATTAGGGTCTTTCTTATACTGTATTTTGAAATGGTCAAATATATATTCGTATACTTCTATGTCTGTCTCTTTTTGTCTATATATATCACTGAAATTGTCATTCATCCATACTATGGTTTGTAAGAAAGGCTGACCACTTTTAATCAAAAATACAAAACACCTTGCCCAAATTGGTTCAGCTTGTGTCAAATCATCAGGTAAAGCGGTGTTAAACATTCATCCACTTTGGTTTCTTAAGGGTATTATCCGTGTATTGCTTTCCCTTTGTGCCTATATACAACAAGCCATATTTTACTTCATTAGTCACCTGGTCTTTGTAGTCTACTACTTTCACCTTAAGGGTCTGATATCCGTGCTGGAGGTTTCCTACATTTTCGGTCTTGAGCCAAATATGCTTCAGGTAAAGATCATTAATATATACCTCTTGGATTAGTCTTTTATTTCCTTTGTAACCAAGGGTATTAGTAACGAAAACATTAACCCTGAGTTCATCCCCGAGGTAATCCTTTAGCTCTGTCCTTAAACCCGTTACCTCTTTCAGGTGGTGGTTTAGCTTTCTGTTTTCTCTTTTCAAAATCCTCCTCCTTTTTTATCAAATAAATCCAACATCCACTGAACCCTGAAAGAACAATTCCAACGGTCGCTTATGTAATCCAAGTCACCTTGAATATTATCGTATCCATAGGTCACCCAGCCTCTCCTTTTATCGGGGTCTTCTTCCCTTAGTTTTTTAAGGATAAATTTCAGTTCTTTTTTAGAATCCTTTAGCAATGGTATTAACTCAACTCTGGTAGCTCTGGTAGTGTCTTTATCAAAAATCTTATAAATTTTATATTTACAGTTGTCTAATTTTTTATTAGATAAACCAAGATCCCTTTCCTCAAAATAACCCTTGAGTTTTTTATACTCTGATGTCTCTAATTTCTTGTATTTCATCTGGGTTCCTTCTATTCTTTTTAAAAGATACTGGGTAAAACTCATTATATATGCACTCTATTAATACAAAAATAGCCTTGAGTTCAGTGGTTTCTCTTGAGCTGTACATTACCAGGTCATTCTCTTTGGCTCGTGCCGTGGCTGTACACATTACTCCTTTAGTAGAAGTAATCTCATAATCTTTCAAAAGTGCCCAGTTCTTACACTTATCGGCAAACTCATAAATATTGATACTCTTTAGTTCACCATTCTTGAGCATGTATGTCATATTATTGCTTATCTCTGTTATAGTAACATACTCATCCTCTGCCAGGACTAATCTCAACGGGTCTTTTTTAATCATCTCTTTCCTTTTCTGATGTATTCAAGGGCTTTAAAAACAGCGTCAGCCTCGGTGTCTGCTGTGAACATCTTGGACTCTCCTGTATCAAGGTTGTCCAAAATACATCTTGCCCCTTGGAGCAAAATACAAGAACCAAGGGTTATGTTTCTCTTTAGGGCATATTCTTTTGCCTTTTGTTGTAATTCTACTATATAGATAAACTTGTAGTCATCGTAGTCCCCTAATTTGAGGTATCTTACCGTGTTAGCCAAGACTTGAAACTCTTGAAGCGGTCCTAATAGTAATTCGAGGGTTTTTTTCATTCATTATCCTTGTTTTCTAATATCCATTCTGTTGCCTTGAAAACAGCCTCTGGTTCAGAATCTGCTTTTATGATTTTTTCAAATCTGGACTTTTGATAAGCTTCTCCATCTTCTACATCTGAACATATTGATAGATTTATGATGCATATTCCACTATATCCTGTAATTTCTATTTCTGATTTCCCTTTATAAAACTTTCCTGTTGTTTGCCAATGTTCTTTTGTTTTGCTAAATAATTCTATTCTATGTTTTTCTACTCCCCATTCTTTACAAAGGCTCATGAACTTATACATATTAATGACATAATGCCCGTATTTTACCTGCTCGTCTTTGATTTCTATTTCGCCTTGGTAATCAATCCCAAGGACAGTGTTTAGTAAATCTGTGCTGATTTTCATCTTAATCCTTCTATTTGCTTAAGTGCTTTGTCTACCAGTCTAAGAGTCTTTTTTTCATCTTTTTTGTATTCTCTGAAGATGTCATTCAAAAGCACTTTAATATCTTTTATATAAACACAGTCTTCGTGAGGCTGGTTCAGTGAATACAATTTACTAAGGGCTGTTTTCTTAGTCATTTTTAGAAGGCTCCTTGTATTGTTTAAATTGTCTGATGATCCCTTTAGCATCTTTTACAGGGTCTTTTGAGTATGTTTTCTGAGTGTCTACGAATGTCCACTGACCCAAAGCATCCACAAAAATATCAATCCTGTTTTGGTACACCTGGACTTTCCATAGCTCTCTTTTGAACTTAAATTCTATTACTTCCATCTTTGTCCTTTTCTCTCTCAGAATATACCATATTATACCACACTTTTGCTTAAAAGGAGCTTAGGTGCTTAGGTGCTAAGTTCTTCCATTATTATTTGCTTGGGCAAAAAATCATGACAATAATAAGCACTAGAAAATGTGATTTTGTTGTTAGGTCTGCCATCTGGATTAGTAAATTTTATTCGCTTGTCGAACATCAAAAGCTCCAAGGCTTTATCCTTGAATATTTTTTTAGGTGCCGAGTCGTTCAGCCATGCAAGGGTCATCAAAAGAGCAAAGGGTTTATTGAAGCTTAATGCCCTCAGGAAAAATAGCTTTTTGTTTTTAAAGGGAGGATTGGATACAATTATATCCCAGTTTTCTGGTTCGTATTCAAAGAAGTCCTTACTCTCGTCTATGTGAGAAAAGACTACTTTATTCTGATTGGAGATTTGTTTGACAAATTCACTCTCAGGGGTATCAAAGGGACACCAAACTACCGCACCCCGGGGTATGTATTTTAAAATAGGCTCTACGCCATAAAAAGGGGTGTAATTTTCATCATTCCCTACTTTGTTGTATAATACTTTCCTAGAGTCCATTTTTAATCCTTTATGGTATTATACCACAAAATGATTAAAATAAACTTAAACCGCTAAACCAGAATTAAATCATACCCTTGTACTCGAATGAACCTTGTCATATTCTCAGAGCTGAACTTTTCTTCGTGGTCTTGATAATACTTCAAGATCACTTTAGGGTCTTTTTTGTATTTGAATGTCAGGGTTATGCTCTTGCCGTCTGATTTATGTAAGTGTTGGACTTTGTTTATTTCTTTTTGAGACTGTATTAAAGGCAATTTGTGCTTTAATGTGTCTTGTCTTATTGTCTTTAGTCTTAGGTCTCTTTGCTTCTTTGAGTACATATTAATAATGGCATTTTCACGGTCTAGTTTCATTTTCTTTTGCTTTTGCTGGTTTACCTCAAAAGAATCTCTTTTGTTGTTTTTTATCTTCCAGTTTTCATATTTCAGTATATTGTATAAAAGGTCATAGACATCTTGCCAGTCTTTTGCCTCTTTTTTAGGCTTGAAAAACTTAGACCTGAAATCCCCTGCCAGGTATTTGTAATTTATCAGATAATACTCAGGGGTGTCTACTATGATTTCACCCATGGCTCTTTTTGAAACATCATCTATATCGCCTTTGGTGAAACCTTTCTCCATTCCCTCAAAATTAGTATCTTCTGTGGTATCCGATAAAATATCTCTCATATAAGTATGAACATATCCTGTCCCTTTGGACACGAATATAAAGGTCTGCCCGAACATCATAGCCTGGGTTTCATCCGTGGTGGCAAAGGTAGGGTATTTCACACCAAGGGGTCCTTTGATGAAACTATGGACTTCTTTTCTCAAGGCACCGTAAAAACTGCTTCTTTTATTAGACACGGTGCCTATGGTCTGGTTCATGCCACTGAACCCTCTATAGGTCAGCTTGCCTTTGTGGTCTTTGATGATACAAAGGATTTCTTGAATGGTCTTGAGTTCGTCTTTTTCAAACTTGGTAATAACCGCCTCTGTCTTTACCTCTGTTCTCTCTATTCCTGTTTCTAAGTATTCTTTAAAATTCATTTTAGTCCTTTAGTGTCTGTAGCTTATCGGTGACACCTTTAAGTTCATCTGGGTATACTGGACCTATCCCTACACATGTATTACAAGGCTCCGGGAACTCTGTGTATCCTTGGTCTCTTATCAATACCACCGGGAGTCCCTTTAGCACAGCTATATTGAATACACTGAGTAATTTGGCTTCGGACTTGACCCCAAGGGTTATCTTGGTGTAGTCGTCATTGAGCCATTCTTCTTTGATTTTTTCATCAGCCTTAAGGAATGCCAAAAGTGAAGCATGAGCCCCCTGGGCTACTAATTTACCTTTGGTCATATTGAGGTCTTTTCTTATGATTATTATTTGCTTAGGTTTCATCAATACATACTACTATCTTGTGTTCCTATATCAACCCAGGCAGTAGTGTCATCTTTGAAACGATTTGGCGACCATTTACCACTAGTAAATTCAAGTTTATCTATAAGTTTTTCTAATTTATATTTTTTTATTAGACTTTTAGCTCTTTTATCTTTTGGTATCCAATCATAAACCCAAGTATAACTATCATCTTCACCATAGTCAGCCCCTGAATCTTCTATGTCATTAGTGTCTACGGTTAGGTATATTTCAAATTGATCTATATCTTCACCATCGTTGGTTATATCTATACCTATTTTTTCCACATCTAATTGCTCTCTTTTTTCAAATAAATCTTTAAATCTTTTCATATTTTTCCTTTGTTGTATTATACCGTATTATACCATATTATACCATATTAACCTTAAAACTAAATCACCAAACCAGAGAGTCTCTTCCTTGGAATAACCCCTGAATAAACCAACCCAAGCTCGGCACACATCTTAACAGTCAAAGGGGATTCTATCTCTATGCTTTTTACATCAAGGATTTCCCAATTCGTTAGGATGATTTCATTGTAATGGAACTGATTGAGGTTATTAAGATAAGTATTCAGGTACTTGTAGCTAGAGTTCAAGAATCTTTCTACCTCTTCTATATACATACCATATATTTTACTTCTTTGCTTTTTAGTGAGCTTATTAAGCTCTACCTCAAGGTTTCTGTCACCACCGAATGACTTCCCTCTTTGAAGCTCTATGTTTAAGTCATTTTGGTTGAGGACTTTCTGTAAGACCCCATTCAGAAAATTATACAGTGTTTCACCGCCTTTGGAATCCGTTTTAATATCCAGCCATCTTCTATTCTGAGTGTCTGTAAGGCTCCATATATCAGATTTTCCTTGGATTACCTCGTCACCCTTGAGCCTAAGAAGTACATCAGGTTGAGATGGTAAACGGGCAAGCTCGGCACCACCCTTAGAAAATGTAGAAATATGGGCTTTTTTGTTCTGGTCTTTTGTCATCCCAGGGAGGTTCTTGGAGTTAGTAAGGTGATACACCACGGTGTCTTCCCAATAATATCCTAATCTTTTCATCATAGGTTCAGAAAGAGGGATAGCCCTGAGGCTTATAAGCTCGGATAATTTGTGTTTGGTGTACTCATTCATCTCAGTCTCTTTCAGGTATTCTTTAAATTTCATCTTGTTCCTTAAAAGGAACTAAAGGTACCTTAGGGTTTATTATAGCATAAAAACCAGTATCTTTATCATAAGTCCCTGTGTTCTTTGGGTATACTTTATTCCATATTTTTACAAAATTCTCTACACCAAATGCCTCAGCAAGGGTAATCTGAAAATTCCTGACCTCATCAGAACCCATTTTTTGGGCTAATAGTCTTATGTCATCATGAGTAATGTCTTCTATTTCTACTATTTCTACCCAATCGGTAATAAGATAATACATACTCTCAGGGTCAATATGCCAAAGGTCTCTTAGTATATTGTATGCTAATTTAAGGTTTCTTTTGACTGTTCCTCTGCTTGGTTTAAAATCCTTTTGGTTCACCTCAGCCTGGACTATATCTTTGCCATAAGATTTGGCTACCACAAGGTTACCGAAATATATCCCTATTCCTTCTTGAACATTACCGTTCATCATCAACTTAGGGTCTATTTTTTTGGTTTCGTGATTATCCCCGTGGTAAATAGTCAAGGTTGATTCATTTAAGTCTTTTAGGTCTTGTTTCAGGTATTCTTTAAATTTCATTTTAGCTTCTTTATGTCATTAAGGACGGTTCTTTTTATCATGCCTTGGTAATTGATACCATTCTTTTCTATGTAATTATGTATAAGGTTGTTCTCGTCTTCGTATTCTTGGTCTATGCTCCATGTCTTTATGATTTTGTAGTCATGCAAAAGCACCTCATTGGATATATTTCCATCCTGGAGTTCTAATAAATCCTTAAAGATATCGTCTTTTACTTGTTTATTCATTTCCTTTTTTATCAGGTCAAAGTAAAACTTAATAAAATCTCTTTTTTCATTTTTTGGGAGTTCGTCTACAAGGTTATACAAAGGGTTTATGCCAGCGGTTGACAACAAACCTACCATTACTTTTTTAGGAATCTTGTTGGAATTAGTCTGGTCTCTTAGATACTGGTATACTTTTTCTTGAACCTTGGTGGCAAAAGCCCTTGATCTTTTCATACCTAATGATGGTTGTATCCATCTGTAACCATTTCTTGACAAGGCACTGAAAAGGTCACTAGGCGAAACGAATACCGTTTTACCCCTAAGTTCTACCAATACACCACCCCTTGTCCGGGCACCAGAAGCCAGCCATTCTTTACCTTTAGTGAAAGTGGAAATTTGCTTTTTCTGGTTTTGATATTTGATTAGGTTGTCGTAGTTCGCTATATCAGTCACATGATACACCTTGTCTATCTCCATAGAGTCCAAAAGGCTTGGTCTTAATGGAATCCAACCCTTAAGAATAAGACTCCATTCTTTCTCCATTGAGTTGTTGTTTATGTACTCATTGAGGTCTTTAGGGTCTTTTAGGTATTCTTTAAATTTCATCTTTTTCCTTTAGGTTTCACCCCAGTAGTATAGTAAATATACATTTTCCATGTACACCTCACGGCATACAGATTAGATTGATGTTTACTCAGGTGGTGATTTATTCCCTTTTGGTATAACTCTTTGTAACACCACTCGGGGGTTACCCTTGTGGTGCCTGGGTTCATTAAGGCTTAGGTTTGGTAAACACAGCATACCACCCTTTGAATTGTTTATATCGCTCTTGTATGTGTGCCTGGGGTGATTGTGATTGATATAAAGGTTCGCCATTGTTTCTGTATGATTTACCCAATGCGGCACTAGGCAGATTATTCAGTTTACAAGTATCTATAAAATTACCAAAACAACTATACTGTAATACACCATTTTCGTTGTATATATTTATTGACTTGGCATTTCTATTTTTATCACCTTTTTGAGTACCTTTACGGTCCAATCTCCATTGAGCTTTAAGTTCCTCTGTGTGATGTTTTCCATAAAAAGCATTTAATTCACCAGTGTTTATTTCTTTTAGTAGTTTTTTGGATTCGGGTGTGTGAAATTTCACACCCTTTTTCGATTCGGACATTTGGTTTAATGTTTTTTCAGAATAAACTCCTCTTTTGCCTTTATTCCAAGGTTCTATACCTTTTCTACAGGTATATATATGCCCATTATGTGAAATACACATATTCCAAAAATCATCTGAGTTAACCACATTATACATCTTTTGTATCAAGCCTTCCATGATACCGGCATCTTCTCTTGTGTCGCATTCATGTATGATTTTTACTGTGTATAACCAAGGATGTTCTTTTTGTTCTTTTTTGACTATATCAGCCCATTTTTTAGAACTACAAGAACCCATATATCCTTGTGATATTTTCTCTGTATAAACAGACCCTATATAGTTCTTAGGGTGTTTATCCCCTGAGTAAGTAATCCAGTAAACACAAGCTTTTTGTTCTATCATTCTAAGGCTTAGGTAGGTTTTTTTCTATATTGTTGATATGATTAAAGATAACCTTTCGGTTGTCACCTTTTACTACCCTTGATATGTTATTTTTTACTTGGACCAGTGCATCCCATGTCTGTTGTAGCATTGATTTAGCACCCTCAGCGGCATGTTTAAGGTTAGCTGTTAAATCGAGTCCCGTGAGACCGTCAATAAAGTGGATCGGGCCAGTTATAAGGTGAAGCGAGATGAGATCCAACTTCAAAATAAAATCCACTACCTTGGCTCTGTCAAGGCTCATGGCAATTCTTTTGACCTCTTCTTTGTCACCTCTTATGGCAGCGAGAATAAGCTTCCCGGCACCTGTGCTGAATTGTCTAACATAGTCAATAACACCATCGCCTTTGTGAACCTTGAGTCCCACTTTACTGAGCCAATCTTTAACACCCTCGAGAATTACTGCCTCGCTCATGTAAGATTCAGTCAGAATCTCATTCTCAGCCAGGCATAAAAGCACGGCTATTTTATCCTCTTGTATTTCTCTTGTATCCTCTGTTAAGTAGTCTTTAAATGTCATTATTTTCCTTTAGTTTTGTTTATCATAAAATTCGAGGTCTTCGTCCATCAGGCTTTCTAAAAATACCCTGGTCTTGGTGTCACCTTCTTTATTTGCTATTTTAGAAGCATCTTCGTAATTCCTTGCTGATTCTATAATATCCTGTTCTGTGGTAAACTCGATTTCATTTAGTACACCACTTAATGAAGCATAAGACACAAGTTTATTAAACTGGTTGAACTTAGCCTTGGATTGCTCTATTAGGGCTTCTTTTTGCTCATTGGCTTTTATACCTATTACTTTTTCTGATTGTATTTTATAAGACACTGCTGAGGTGATAGTCTCTTGTATCAAAGAATTGAACAAAATAGTCATGTTGTCTTTGTATTCTTGGTTTATGTCCTCGAACATAAAATACATATTAGATTCTCTTCTTATGTCTTTTTCTAACTCTTTGATAAATTTATACACTAAAACTCCTCATGCTCTACCTCTGCTGGTGATATTTTAAACAAGACAGTATCTGGGGTTCCGTCACCATCCGTGTCATATTTTCTGCCTCTTATGGTAAATTCTTTATCGTCTATGCTACAGTTATATGACTTGTCGTAGTCCTCAAGGTTAGGTTGGTGCTTGAACTTGTACTTGTCTTTGAACTTTAGCTTAAGCCACTTCAAGGCACTGCTTAGGTATTCTTCTTGCTGTTCTAATAAGTAATCTTTAAATTTCATCTTAAACCTTATAATTTCATGTTCTTAACGGCACCAACGGCACCTTTAAGGACACCTTTACCAAGACCTTTTGCTGCCTTACCTAACAATCCAGATATCTTACTACCCAGGCAATTTTCTTTTGCTTTTATCTTGGCTTTGCCGAATGCTTCTTTTGCCTTTTGAACCTTATCACCAAAAGCAGTCAGACATTTAGACTTGCTTTCTTTGGTCTTGGCTTTTTTGCATTGCTTGGCTTCTTTTTTAAATTTTTTTGCTTGTTCTTTTTGAAATGATATTGATGCTTTGGCATCATCACATAATACATTCTCTGATAAATCTTCTGATTCTATCAATTCGGATTCTCGTATAATATCATCGAGAATTTCAGTATAGCTGTCAAATTCTATAGATTCATTAAAATATTCTTTAAACATCATATCCCTTTGGTTATTTATAAATCAGATACCCATACCTATTTTAGTCTTATTGAACATGCTCTTTATTTCTGCTTTGCTTAGACTCGAAGGGGCAAATTTACTAAAACTCTCGAAATCGTTGTTCTTGGCATATTGTCTCATATGCGTACCAGACATTCCTTCTGTTCTTTTGGCTTTTCTTTGCTGGACTTTAAAATCAATCTCTTTGCCGATTTCTTTACCGTATTCCTTGGCATATTGGTACATCCTTTGAAAATCATTTACCCTGTCTGAACCTACCATGAACACTATCCTAGTATACCCCTTATTTTTAATGAGGTCTTCAAGAATAGCAAATGGTGTTTTTAAAGAACTATCCTCTGAGATTCTTACTCCCTTTGGAACCATTGATTTTAAAAATAAAATTTTATCAGATATTTGTAACGGGTTTTTCTTCTGGTTTACACTCTGTGAGGTATAAAGAACAGCATCTAATTTATACTTCTTGGCATAAGATACCATATCTTGTGTTAGGATATAGTGTTCATTATGGGGTGGACTCATCCTCGAAAAATTAAAAATTATCCCGGGGGTGTCCAGTGTTTTTAAGTAATTTTTGAAACTCATTTTTATCCTTTAACTGTACCTAGAGTAAAGCATATTCGTTCTGCTAAATGCTACTCTGTTTACAAATTTGACATTAGTTCCACCATCAGAAATTACCCATCCTTCTACTTCTGCTGGCACATATCCTTTTTCGGTTTTGTAATAAGTCACCGCCCCGAATTTTATTTCATTCATTTTATTAATATATATATCTTTTACTGCCTCTATTGAACTTGATAAGTTAAACAGCTTGTAAAGACTAGATGCGTTTGTTCTTATGTCTTTAATTACTTGTTCTTTTTGAAGGGTTTTCTTTGCCTTCCCTTTGTCAGATTTTAGCTTCTCTATGCTTTGGTCATATTTTAAGGTAACAAAATCAATGAAATTACCAATTTCATTTTTGAATGACTTTTGGTTATTTTTTACCTTGTTATTGATATAGGTCATTATTTCTTTTTTATAATCAGAATTGATAATATCTTCTACACTTTTCCAATCAATTTTGCTTATGTTGTTTTCAAGAATTTTAATATTATCTTTTATAATTTTTTCATCATTTTTAGACCAGCCTAAAGAATCCAGCTTCACCAAAGGTGTCTTAACATAGGCATCTTTAGTGGACTTAATCATGTCATCAGAAATATTAAAAGAAGCGGTTAATGACTCTATTGTGCTTCCTGTATATACCGTATGCCAAATCATACCAATTTTAGAGCTGATTATGTGTTTATATAAAGGAGTGTCCTCTTCTACAAAATAACCAACAGTATTTGGCAAAAACCAAATGCCTTTTTTTCCATCTATGGTCTTTTTTTCAAGGTCTTCTTTCATATACATCAAGTCGCCTTGAAGAATATTTTTCCCTTTTATGGTATCAGGTAGATATTTAAAGGCTTCTTTAAGTACCTTTATCACACCTGGTGAATTAGCATGATTAATTTCTATGTCTTCGTTTGAGTAATTAATTTTCGGTGTTTTATTAAATAATGATTTCGTTGCTATAAACTTTTTACCATTCTCAGGGTTGGTACCAGCGACTATACTGATTGAACCATCCACCTTAAGTTGTGTATCGGTTATCTGGTGTTTCTGAATATCACTGTAAACATCATTCAGTATACGAATTGCTTCTTTTGCTCCATTTAAACCATATAAAATAGGAAGGTCATCAAGGTGTGTTAAATGTGTGATTTTTTCTTCGTCTATTCTCTTTATCATGTATTTTTTAAAGTTCATTATATTCCTTGTGTTTGGTATTTTTTAAGTTTTTTTGTTAATATTTCTGGTTTTTCTGATGATATGTATTCAGTATTATATTTTTTTAATATTTTTTTAATATTTTTGTCCATTCCCATTTCAGCATCTTCTAAATCATAAGACAAAAAGAACAGTTTTATAATTTTGTATTTATTACACAAAACCTCGTTATATCCATCTACTTTTTTGATAGTGCTTAATGATTTTAATTCTTTTGTGTATTTTCTTATTACATTATAAGCACTATCAAAATAATACTTAATAAATTTACCCCTATCTTTGTCAAGAGTAGCTTTAACATCGGGTTCATACCCCTCCCAGGAAATTAATTTAAAAATTATGTCGTCTATATTCAACTTATTCAAATCACTATCGAAATCTTTAATTCCAGTTTTTATATCTTGTTTTAGTTCTTTATGCATTTTTTTGAAAATATTTTGGATTTTTTTGTTATCTACCTCTGTGGTTATTCTATCTATGTCTATCCATCGTCTGCCACCTGTTTCATAAAGTGACCACAAATCAGAAGCACCTTCTATTATAGATGTGCCTTTTAGTACCGCTACTACACTTTCTCTATTAGGAAAAAAATCATCTTCTGAGTCATATTTCCAATTTATTATCTTAGGTCCCCAAAAAATATCCGTATTACTAAATTTTGTAAATGTGCTTGTTTGGTTGATATTATTTTGCCTATTTATTAGTGAATCTAATCTTTTTGCCTGTAACGCTACAAAACAATATTGTTCTTTTTCTCCAAATATTTCTTTGAAAAACTTTGGGCTGACAGGTAATGCGAATTTTTTAATAAAACCCATAATTTCCTTGGAGGATTCGTTCATTTCTGAATTTTTTTCTTTCATGTATTTTTTAAAGTTCATAAAACCACCTTTTGGTATTTTTTAAGTTCAGCTTCGACCTGCTTCTCGGTCTTTATTTCAATGTTGTAGTTAAAAAGACCAGGGTATTTTTCCCTTGTGTCCTTGGGGTCATTAGTAATCAGAAAAGTCCTCTGGACTTCATAAGAATAACACAGGTGTTCATTGTACTTGGATCGTTTTGAGATATGTGTCCTTGTGGAATAAATCAGCTCGTCTTTATAATAAGTAAATGCCTCATAAGAAATATCAAAATAAAGCTTAATTAAAGTATTGAAGTCTTTGTTTCGTTCTTTGGATTCTTCCTGGTCTGTTTTGCCATAGGCTATATTGCCAAGTTTAGTAAAGTGGTATTCTAGGACCTTAAGGTCAACATTCTCTATCTCTTTGATATAGTTCTCTTTGATTCTTTTTTGGATTTTCTCCAGGGTCTTGGTCAGCTCTGTCTCGTATCTTTTTATCCTGTCTACCCATATCCATCTTCTGCCGTTATCCTCAAAAAAGCTCCATAAATCAGAGGTGCCTTTGATGGTCACTTTACCCTTTAAAATGGTTACTATCGTTTCTTGATTTGGGTACCAGTCTTTCCAATTTTTATTCCCCGGTCCCCAGAAAATATTATTATCCTTGAACTCGGTAAATGTAGAGACCTGGTTTTTTACACCTTGTCTGTCATATAAAGAATCAATATGATCCACATCCAGTGCCCTGAAACAATACTGCTCTGGGTATTGAAATACCTCGTCAAAAAACTTTGGGGTCAATGGGAGGCTCCACTTTTTAATCCAGTTCCAGACCTTGGTATTCTTTGATATTTTTTCTTGTAAATATTCTTTAAATGACATCAAATTCCTTTTTGTATTTATAAACTTTGATTCAACTTTTGGTATTTCTTTAACTCTTTTTTAAGATAGTTGATATCACTAGTGTATTCTACTTCTTTGTAATCAAGTTTGTACACCTCTTTGGTATTCTCTGGGTCTTCTGATAATACTATGACCCTTTTGACCTCGTAGTCATAACACAGGTGTTCGTTATAATGGGCTCTTTTTGTTATATCAGTCCTGTAGCTTTTTAATAAATCTTTCTTATAATACTTAAAGGATTCATAAGCAAGATTGATGTAAAGAGTAATAAGCTTGTTAAGATCACGGTCTCTCTCGGGGGATTTTTCATCATTATTATAGACTATATTCCCTGATTTGGTTTCGTGGGTTTGTATCTGCTCTAGCTCCAGGTTTTTGATCCCTTTTGTGTAGTTTTTCTGTAGCCTTTTTGATACCAGTCCCAACACATCGGTCAGTTCTGTGTTGTATCTCAGGATGCTCTTTATGTCTATCCATCGTCTGCCTGCTGTTTCGGCAAAGCTCCATAAATCAGTCGTGCCTTTTATGGTTACTTTGCCTTTTAAGATCGCCACCAGAGTAGCATTATCAGGGTTTTGGTTATACCACCCCATCTCACCAGCACCCCAGAAAATATTGGTGTCATTGAAGTGAACAAAAGTACTAGTCTGGTTCTTTTTGTTTTGTCTCTTATAGACAGAGGATAATCTATTTGGGGTTACCGCCTTGAAACAGTACTCTTCTTGAACTCCAAAGGTCTCTTCAAAAAATTTGGGTGTAACAGGGAGCCTGAACTGCTTCATCCATGAGTATATTTTCCTTGAGGAGTCGTTCTTTTCATTCAGGTAGTTTTTAAATGTCATTTTAAGCCTTTAGTTTCTGGTATTTTTTTAGTCTTTTTGATATTTGTTCCTCTTTAGTAACATCAAGTACACCTATTTTTTCCATTGATTTCCTATCGCCCTTGAAAACCATGGTTTCTATGTGTTCAGGCACAAGGACAATAAATTCTTTTATTGTGTAATCATAACACAAAACCTCATTATATTTTTTTGTTTCATCAGGGTTTATGGCTTTTTTTAACCTTGTTTTATACTTGGTTAACACCTTATATACAACATCAAAGAATGTTTTTATGTAGTCTCTTGTGTACTCATTACTCATCTCATCGGGGTTTATCAGGCTTGCGAAAATTTCCCTAAATTCTGTGTATATTTTTCTTTGGATGATATTTAATAAATTGGCTACTTCATCTGAACCGTTATTATTATCCCTTACATCCCCTGTATCAATCCATCTTCTACCTTGCTGGTCCGTTTGAGTCCATAGGTCATTGTTTCCCTCCAGGGTTACTTTGCCCTTCAAGACTGCTACTATGGTTTCACCGTGTTCAGACCATTCTAAGCCATCTGCCCCAAAAAAGATACTGGTGTCTTTGTAATTAGTAAAGGCAGAAATTTGGTTCTTTTTATTTTGTCTTCTTATTAGGGATTGTATCCTGTTTGGTTTAATAGAAACAAAGCAATACTTTTCTTTCCCTTGGTTAAAAACCTCCTCAAAAAACTTAGGGCTCAAAGGGATGCTTTTGAATTTAATATATTTCAAGATAGCCGAAGAAGTATCCTCGTTTAGGTTCTTCAGGTAATTTTTAAATGTCATCTTAGTCCTTTTAATTTTTTACTCAGGATTTCTCCCATTTTATGACCAAGAATGTCATCCTTTACCTCTATGTATTCAAAGTCATATTTTTTCATTCTTTTTATATCGTATTTAAATACCCTTGCGGTGTCTCTTATGTCTTTGGTTATAAAGAATATTTTCTTAATTTTGTATTCGTAGCATAATACCTCATTATACCCGTATTTTGGTTCTTGTTCCTGAAAAGATAAGAGCTCTTTGTGGTATTTTTTTATCAAAGAATAGCTCAAATCCATGTACTGGGTTATCAGTTCGTTTCTGGTTATGTTGACGAACCCCTGGTTAAGGATTTTCTCTTTTCCTTTTATCAATTCTGTCCTTATTTTATCAAATACTTTAAATTCTGTCAGGTTATCAAGTACTAACCATCTTCTCCCTGCTTGGT
This sequence comes from Campylobacterales bacterium, assembly GCA_029935075.1. GTDB lineage: Bacteria > Campylobacterota > Campylobacteria > Campylobacterales > QNZT01 > SZUA-1433. The sequence goes on along the minus strand of JAOZKZ010000001.1, from coordinate 10,611 downwards.
CAAAATTACTCCATAGGTCATCAGAACCCTGGAGGGTATACTTCCCTTTTAATACAGCCACACATGTTTCATAATTCGGTGAGGTCGAGGAGGTTTTCCAGTTTATACCCTCGGCTCCCCAAAAAATCTCAGTATCTCTGAATTTGGTAAAGGTGGAAATGCTTTTTTTGGTATTTTGGAGCTTGGTTAGATCGGCTATTCTCTCTGGTTGAAAGGATATAAAACAAGTCTTCTCTTTCTGATTAAAGGTGTCTTCAAAAAATTTAGGGGACACTGGCAGGTTATGATTCTGGATGAAGCTTAGTATTTTTTCAGAAGAATTCTTCTCTTGAAGGTAATTTCGGAATGTCATCTTAAGCCTTTAGTTTTTGGTATTTTTTTATTGTTGTTTTTATATCGTTTATTTTATCTGTTATAACAAAAGGATATTTTTTAATAACTTTAAGTTCATCTTTAAAATTATCCTCAAAGTAGTCTTTATCATCGGTAAAAATTATAAACTCCTTGATTTCGTAATCGTATACATAAATCTCATTGTATGTGGTAGTCTTGTTTTTTGATATTTTGATAAGCTCTTTTTTGTATTTCTTGATGACCTCGTAAGACATGTCAAAGTAATCTTTGATTACCTTTTGTTTTGTTTTGTTGTCTTTGTTGTTTAGCTCGTTTATGAAATCAGAGTCGTATTTACTATATACAAGGTCTTCTATGTCTCTTCTTATACTAACAAAGGTATCGTACAACATTTTTTGTTGTTTGTTAGTATTTACTATGCTATATAGCATTGCTATGCTATTAGGATCTATCCATTTTCTACCTGCTTTTTCATATTCGCTATAAGAATCTTCTGAGGTTTTTAGTGTATATTTTCCTTTTATGACCGCTATTACCGTGTCGTCTCCTCTTCTTCCCCACTCTAGGTCATTGGCACCCCAGAAAATACTAGTGCTTTTATAATCAGTAAAGGCAGATATCTGGTTCTTTTTATTTTGTCTTTGTATTAAAGAGGATGCTCTGTAAGGCTCCATTGATACAAAGGCAAAAGTCTCCTTTACACCGAATAATTCTTCCCAAAACTTAGGGGAAACTGGGATATAAAACTTGTTTATAAAATTTATAATTTCATCAGAACTCTCTTCTAGGGTTTGGTTTTCATTCAGGTAATTTTTAAATGTCATCTTAAGCCTTTAGTTTTTGGTATTTTCGGAGTATTTTTTCTATTTCATTTTCTGTGTGTACTTTTGTTGTTTTATATGGTTTTGTATTATCAATTTCCTCTTTAGTTATCCTGTAGTCATAAGAACTGTGGGCTTGGTTTGTTAATACAATAAATTCTTTTATTGTGTAATCATAACATAATACCTCATTGTATAAGTTTGTCTGGTTTGTGTTTCTGCCTTGTTGTATCTGTGTTTTGTATTTTTTTAGGTATTTGTATACTATATCAAAGAAATCTTTGATATATACATTTATCACAACATCTTTATTATCATATCGTGTTAGCTGTGTTTGTTGTGTTTTGTATATCTTGTTAAAATCTATGTATACATTTTCAATTACCTTTAATAAAGCTACCCCTACACCATCGTATTCATCAGTCATTTCTTTAAGGTCTTTATAATCTATCCATCTTCTACCTTGGTGATCCGTTTTTGTCCAAAGGTCACGATTACCTTTTATGGTTACTTTGCCCTTTAAGACCGCCACAATAGTATCTCCACCCCAGGCTAATCCTTCAGCACCCCAGAAAATTTCAGTATTTTTGAAGTCGGTAAAAGTACTTATCTGGTTCTTTTTATTTTGTCTTTTAATCAGGGATTGTATTCTATTCGCTTTCATAGAAATGAAACAATATTGCTCTTCCCCTTGGTTAAACACCTCTTCAAAAAACTTTGGACTCAGGGGTAAACCTTTATTTTTAATATTGGCTAGTATTTGATCTGATGTGTTTTCGTTCAAGTAGTCTTTAAATGTCATTTTTAGCCTTTATTTTTTTGAGTTCAGCATCTAATTTAAATTTATCAACATATTCATATTCTTTTAAAGCATCGATCATCCAATCGTATGTAAACATTGTGTCATAGCGATCATCGCTCAATACAAAAACTTTTTCTACCTTGTAGTCATAACACAACACTTCATTGTATTTTGCCTCTTTTGCTAAACCTTTTTTACCAACCACAAGAAGCTCTTTTTTATATTTCTTGATAGCATCATAAGCACAATCAAAATACAATTTTATGGCTTTTTGATAGTCACGGCCTCTTTGGGGTGTTTTGTCATTAGTGTTATTCCATATTAAACCACCATTTTTACTAACCCATCTTAAGGTCTCAAATTCTATATCTTTTAATCCACTTAGATAGTTCTTTTTTATATCACTTTGTATTTTTTGTAAAATTTTTGAAAATTCTGTATCGTGTCTAATATTGGTACTGACATTTATCCAACGCCTACCCCCTGCATCATAAGAAGTCCATAAATCAGAAGTGCCCTTAATGGTTACTTTACCTTTTAATACTGCTACTAATGATTCATTATTTTTATAATCTCCATGCCAATTTAAACCAGCTGCTCCCCAAAAGATGCTAGCGTCCTTATAATCAGTAAAAGCGGATATTTGGTTTTTTGAATTTTGTCTCTTATATAACGATTTAATTCGGTGTGGTTGCCGGGACACAAAACAAATCTGCTCTTTTTTATCAGCATAAAAGACTTCTTCAAAGAATTTAGGGCTTAGGGGTATTCTGTATGTTCTCATCCAGTCCCAAATGTCCCTAGATGAATAGCTTTTCTCATTAATTGTGTCATTCAAGTAGTCTTTAAAATTCATTTTTAGCCTTTGTAGTATTTATAAATATTAGAAAGGCACAAGATGGGGTTTAAGGAATATTTAAGTGAGGAATGTAAACATAAGAGTGTTTTTTTAGCAGAGTATTTTTTTGGATGTTCAAACGAAGAGAGTATAAACGAAGAGAGTATAAACGAAGGAGGAACATCAGACAAAACAAAATACAACTCTGAAATTCCTTGTTTATTAGCATATGCTCAAAACGGTGACTTCAAAGGTTTTGAAAAAAACAACTTAAAAGAAGCTAAAAAATCAAAAGATATAATATTCACAACGGAGTATTTAAAAGATTATTTTGATGAGAAAAAGATAAACAACTCTGAGTTGACCCTTTCTCTAATAGCCGAAGCATTAAATGGGTTTTATGATGAAAAATTATTTATGTCATCTTTTGGCATTTCAGAAACATTTAGACTAAAAGTCACTGAATATTTAACAAAAACTAAAAAAACCAAACCTAGTCAATTTTCTTGGGCAGGGTTGCAAAATGCAAGTGGCACAGCAGCACCAGATGATGTAGGGTTTGATACTGTTGTTGCTGGGATATCTGTTAAATCGGTAAATGCCGTAACATTAAAAAGCCTGTCACCAGATTCTTTAAAACTAACAACAAACAGAGGTGAAGATGCCATATCAAAATATAGTCGAGATAGAGAAACAGGGCAATCCTCGGGAGATTCTTATTGGTTTAATTGGAAAAAAAAGGTAGTCACGAGTGCTATAAAATTAGTAAAAAAAGAACCTGGGAAAAAATTTACATTTAGTAGTGAAACCCCAGAAGATTCTCATTACTATATAATGTACAATAAAGAAGAAAAAGTATTTTATATAAAATACAAATCAGGGACAGGTAAAGAAAAATTAGTTGATCCTGATGACGATAAAACCCCAGAAGGTAAATACAAATTTACCGAAACAAATTTAAAACAAAAGACCAATATAGCAACAACGAACCCACATTATGCTGTGTTTGGAAATTACGCTATTCAAAATAGCAGTGAATTTAAAAAGTTATCGGATTTGGTTTATAATACACTAGCGAAGAATATATCTGAAATGGTCTTTGAATCGTTCTCAACAAATTCTGAGATTATGCAGAAACTGGCTATTGCTGATAATCCATATTTTTATCAATCGTTAAAAGAACTATACTATGTCCCGTCTTCTAATGAATTTAGTGAGAATAAGCTAATCGTAAAAAAAACAGACATAAACTATAAGATGGGGAAGGGTGTTGCTGGTGTTATGTTTACCATAAAAATAACCACTGAAGCACAAGAGGTTTCTATTTCCCCTAATTATGCCCAGATAGATTTACATTTAAGATACCAAAATCGTGTATTTGGCTTAAACCCAACAGTTAAAGTACAAAATGTAAAGAACTTAGAAAATATAGGATGGGTTAAAATTTCTTAACCTCTAAATAAGCCTTAACAATATCAGCCTTCCCCATCCCTGCTGTCATCTTGTTATCGTTTATCCTGGTGTAGTCTATCTTAAGAAACCTCTTTAGGATTTCTTTGTTCTTTACCTTAACGAGCATCCAATGGTAATCAGCCGAGGCTTTCCCTTCGGTAATAAACTCCCCGTTTTTTGTATTTCTTTTAATAGCAATGTCCCAGTCCCAATCGAGATATTTCAAGGCACCTTGGGTCTTGTTGTAAATCCTGGTCTCAAAATCTGGATGCTGTGTCTGGGGTTTTTTGAGCCTTAGGTCTCTTTGGTTTGTTACTAAACTCCAAATTTGAAAAACACTTTTTACATCCTTTGTTTTACCCTTGAACACAAAACTATTCTTTGGAAGAGGTTCCTCAAGGATTAAGGAAGCATTTTCGTTGATGTGTTTCTGGGCAGTGTAAGAAGTACTTAAAGTCAAAGGCACAATAAACCCTACTGTATCAGAGAGACTCAAGGCATGGTTAATAAACCCTTGGGCTAATTTGCCTTTTTTACCATAAGGAGGGTTCCCTATGGTTACCGAGTCCTTTAAAATGTCATCCTTTTTGACCAAGAAGAAATCCTTCTTTATACCTTCTGGGGTCTTGGGGTCTATGTCAAATCCCTTGATATTATAACCCATTGATTCCAACAGCTTGATGAACACCCCTGTACCACAAGAAGGCTCAAGGATATTCTTTTTCATATAAGGCTTCATAAACCCTATGCAAATACTGGCAGTCTCAGGGCTGGTGTACCACTGGTCTAGTTCTTTAGGGGTTTCAGGGTTCAAAGAATCAAGCCCCTTTCATCACAAAGTTGCTGACAATCCTTGTATGCTTTTTCTACTTTAAAGGCTCTTATCTCATCCTCTGGGGCAAGGATTTTAGGCTCAGGGAGAAGCTGACTTTCGGTAAGCCTGATGTAGAGTTCAAAGGCCTTGTCTCTCCTTGAAATGATTGCATCCTTGTATAGCATGTTGTCCCAGTAGTCGAACGGACAATCATAGTAGTATTCAGAAGCCGTGATGCTTTTACCACCAAGTGTTATTATATTCATTAAGAGCCTTTGTTTATGTCTTTCATCATCTCCAGGGTCATCTCGGAGTGTTCTACTACCATAGCCTGAAGCCATCCGAGCCATCTGTGTGATTTTTCATTTGTTTTTTTAACCCTTAGGTCCATTTTTTGTATCTCCTGGATCATATGATGCAAATGGTCTTTGTCTTGATAAAGGTCTATCATCCTTGAGGAGTCCATTTTCTCTTTTACTCTTAGTGATGCTGTGTGTGTATTCATTCTTTTAGCCTAAAAGAAGATCATTCATCTTGTTGAAATTCTCTTCTACGAATTCTCTTATTATTTGTTGTTCCCTTGGGTCTGTTTTCTCAAATGTCCAACTGGTGTCATTGATAACATGGTCAGAAATCCTGTCTAACCCCACATTCCTGCCTTGGGGGACTATATCGTACACCTTGGTGTTGATTTGACACTCTCTGATAGAGCCTTCAAAAGGCTCTTGGGTTTCTCTTTCTATGAAATAAAGCATTATTTTCCTTTTTGTGTTAAATTGCCGAACAAATATTGATCCAGTTCTTGGTCTTTAGTAATAAACATTTTCATGAATGAAGATGGTTTGTTGTTTTCGGTTTGTTGTATTCTTTTATAGTATTCATCGAGGTGTTCTTTGATGAAATTTTCATTCTTGGTCTGAACCTTAATTACTACCGTGTTGTTCTTGTCTCTTAACAAGGCTTCTTTACTAAATGGTATATATTCTTGGTTTTCTTTTACATATATATTAAATAAAGTATGTTTTTTTGATAACTTTTCATAACTTTTTATTGCCTGAGTAGAAAGCATCACATCAGAATAAATCTCTTTGTATTCTTTCAACATAATAGTAAACATTATCTGATAAAATCCTTTTATGCTTTCTTTGTGTGATGCTATTATCTGTATTCCGTTTTTTACTTCTTGTACTTGTATTTTACCTCTGTAATTATCATCTTTGGTTAAAAAATAAGTAAAAATCCCAGGGGTAATGGTCTTATATACTTGATAAGACTTGGAACCTAATTTATCATTCACAAGTTTGATGAAATTATACTTTTTATTATATTCCCAGTCTCCCTTGCCTTCATGAGCCCCGTCACCTGAAATACCAGTCTGTACTGCCATTTCCTTTAGCATTATTTTTTATTTCCTGTTTCTGGGTAGGTATAGTTGTGGTTTCTCTTTCTTGACCTGGGGTTCTGGACTTCTTTGTATATGTCTTTGAGGTTGTTTACCCTGTAACCAAGTTCCATTACACCGTGTATCATCTGAAATGCCTTTTCTCTTGGTGTTAGTTGAACATAACCCGTCCTGTCGTTTTGTACCAATGTGTAATACTTCGTCAGGCTCATGAATGCTTTTTTTCGGGCTTTTCTTTCTTGTCTTGTTTCTTTCATATTATTCCTTTTATTCCTTTTAATTTACACCAAACATATGTCTATCTAGTGTTTCGTCTTTATTTAAGAACATTTTTCTAAATGCTGATGGTCTGTCATTTTCCGTTTGATTGATTCTTTTGTAGTAATCATCAAAGAACTCATTAAGATATTTTTGATCACCCTGTATAATCACTCTGTTTGAATCAGCTTTTAGTAAAAGTTCTTTAGAAAACTCCTCATCCCCTTGGGTGGTTTGTACACCTATGCTGAACTTTTTGGTTTTATTTTTATTCAATTTGGTATAACTATTTATTGCTTGTGTGCTTAATGATGTGTCTGATAATAGTTTGTTATACATGGTCAACAATACCAAAAACATAATTTCATAAAACCCTCTTTTTAGTTTAGAATCAGTTTCTTTTATAGTAAAGGTATTTTTATCAATCCCTCCTGAAATCTTCCCTTTGTATGTATCCCCTTGGACAAGGTAATAAGTACAGTAACTTTGTCCTTTTGTTTTATATATACTGTAATTTTTTGAACTTATTTTATCATTAACCAATACAATAAACTCTGGGTGTTTTTGGTAATACTCCCAATCACCTACCCCTCCAAAAGCACCGCTGTGGTGAATACCAGTATCCCTTGCCATTTCTTTCATATTATTCCTTTGGGCTTTTCTTACCTATTACAGCATCTGTATATAATAACAAGTAGTTATAATCTGCTTTTGGGTCTTTCCTTATATTGGCTAGGTCATATCCATGCCCCTTCTGTATGAAAATGTACTCACCTACCCTGAACTCGGCTTCTGGTCCTACTGATACCACCACCCCTGCATCAGGACGATCATTTACCACTGAATCAGCCTGGGTGGATAAAATCAGACCACTTTCGGTTTCTTTTTTCGTGTTCTGTGGGAGGGTTCTTGCTATAAAAGTATCCTTTAAGCACACGAACTCGTCTAGGTCCATCCATGAGTTCTCTAAATTATCGAAATCTATCTTTTGTTCTGCTTCTGACAGTCTTATCGGTTTCATTTTTTTCCTTTGGTTAGTTAATTTTCTTCTTAAATTGCTGAAAAGACTCTGGTGTTTTTCTTCTGAATAAATAGAACTTTTTATTCTCCAGGTATTCTTCTCTTATATACTCAGGGCACATATTAATATCAAGCCATATTCCAGAAGGGCATTTAATGGAAAGGAGTCCTTTCCTCCTCAGCTTAATAATTTCTTTGGGCTTAAGGTTAGTATCCCCAGGGGCTATATTGAACTTCATCAGGTCTATACAATCCGCATAAAACACTGTCTGCATATCCAGCAAAGGGTTCCACCCTGGAATTCCTTCTACCGAATAAGGCACTATCTGGTCGTTTTCGTATTCCACCTCGAATTTATAAAACCCATTGAATACTGTTCTTACGATTCCTTTGCCAAAAACAAGACCGTATACTTGGTCTCCTTCTCTTACTTCACTAAATTCTTCCATTATTTTCCTTTCTTTTTAGAGCATTAGAGCATATACTCTGGATTGTGTTCATAAAACACCTCAAGTATTTTTTCAAAACAAGGGAGTTTTTTCCTTGCCAGGTATTCATCAAACCGCTCTTTTACATCATCATCCGTGAGTTCATATACATAAGAACCACTTGTATCAGTAATATTTGGTTGTGTATTTAACATACCCAGGATAGTTTTGTCGAGTGTGTCCCCCAAACTTATGCCCATATCATGGACTGTTTCGCCCGCTTGTTGAAGTTCTGTCATGAGTCATCCAAAGTATTATCCAAGGCATCATTCAAGGCTTCTTTAAATCCACAACTACCATTATAAAATGATACAACATAACCTATGCTTTTGTCTTGATTTACCCAAGTTTCACCTATATCTGTCTCTGTTTCCGTGTTATCTATTACATAAACCTTATTGTCTCTTATAAGGTATTCCTCTGACTCCGATTCAATATACTCTTGATAAGAATCGTAGTACTTAAAAACTTCATTTATATCATCTATATCGTGTTGAACGATTATTTTACATATCTCCTCTGGGGTAAGTTCAGGGTGGATTTGTACCATCGTACCAAAGTGGGTTTCTGTTTGACTCATTTCTTTCCTTTCTTTTTAGAGCATGTACTCAGGGTGTGTTTCTGCGGTGCCTATGATTTCTTTAATATGAGTTCTGCTGTATCCGTTAATCTTGCCCTTTCTGAACTTAGATATATGTATGACCTTGATAGGGTGGATTTCCTCTGGTAGAACATCAGTAACAATAAGTATATCATTGAACATTGTCTTGATGATCATTCCTTTTTGTATATCCATATCCATATCTTTTTCCTATAGTGTATTATACTATTTTTTCTTTAAAATAACCTTAAATAAGAACCTTGATAAAACTCTCTGCGGTTTTTTCTTTTTTATGTCTGTTTTTAATAGTCCTTATCAAGGCTTCTTTGGTGTTGTCTTTGGTCAGTGCTTCCATTATAACCCCAAAATACAAATGGTTTCGGTATTTAAGGGCTATTTCTTTTCTTGTTTTTTTCTTCTCTTTTTTAATAATACCCTCTATCTCGATAACAAAAGAAACCACATAATTGCTCAAGGCTTTCATAATCTTTCTTAGGTTTTCTCTTCTGTTTTCTGGGACCTGTGAAAGGATATCGTCCATATTTTCATCTAAAACACGCTCCAGAATTATCTTATAAGAATCTGATTCTTGTACTATCTTATGAAGCTCAAAAAACTCTTTGGTCTTGAACTTCATTATCTGGTTGTTTGTGAACTTGGTCACGAACCCTTCTATGCCCTTGGCTGTTTGTTGTAAGTGTATAAGCTCTTCTAAATTATAGTCATAAGATTCCGCTATATCACTGAATAAATAATCGAACTTATTAATATCAATGAACTCGCCATTATGATCACGCATCATAATCAGGACTAATTTGTTATCCTGGTTGTAGTCTATTACATGTCGGTTATCGTTTCCTATTAGTTCAAAAAATGGTTGAAAACCGTTACTATAACAATCCAAGATAGCAAAAGACAACTCAGGGTCATTGTCGATAATCTCCTGGGCTAATTTAGCCTGATCGGATTCAAAAGATGCCTTAGATTTGGTTATAATTTCACTGTTTATAACAACAGGTGTTATCAAAGAGCCGTCTAATTTTTTCTGGACTTTTTTAATCTTAAGGTGCTTGGTGTTTTGCTCAAGGGTCTCAGGGATTTCGTTGTAGTTGAAAAATTTAGGAACACTTAGGAATACTTCTTGTGTTTCCTTGATTATTACTAGCCCTCTCAATTCTCTGCTTAGGGGATCTTCTTGAAATGCATCGTAATCACTGAGGATGTAATTATACAAGTATAAATCAGTATCATTGATGTTGATTTCTTTTCTATAAAAAGTCTCGTATTTTTGTACGAAATAATCTGCTTTTTCTTTAGTCATTTTTATCCTTTATGAATATATTATACCACACTTTTGCTTAAAAAGTGGTTAAATATTTATACTAACTTTTTATATCAACATCAGAAACATCAAACCCATCATCCATTAACCACTGAACTATCATTTTAGCATTGGCATCAGTGCTGCTATTTTTAGCGAATTTCTCCCACTCGGGTCCAGTACTGGTACTGGAAGCGTATTTCTCTGATCTTTTCCAGTAAGATGTTTTACCACCTTTGTAATGAAATTTTTCTTTACCATTTACTGATACTATGAACTCATTGGCTCTTATAAGAGGACCATCGTCCTTTGGTATTTTGTACTTTTCTTGAAATATTTCTTTGAACATGCTAATCCTTTTTAAATATGTCATATTATACCACACTTTTGCTTAAAAAGTGGTTAAATATTTATACTAAGTCAACTAACATACTCGGCAA
>JAOZKZ010000098.1 GCA_029935075.1 Campylobacterales bacterium | reverse complement strand
CCTTTTTTAAAGACTCGCTTTGCCAGAACGATATCGCCCCTGACAGCACCTTCTAGGTCATAGGGCTCGATAATCAAATCTTTGGATTCGCTAATGCCTAATTCACTCAAATACCCCACACCAGTTCGTGCGATATCAACCACACCAAAACGGTATTTTGAGTCAAGTTTGTAGATATCATCATGAAATTTTAGGGCTTTTAACCGTACAAGTTTATCAATCAACTCTTGGTCTGACTTGATAATATCCTTCTGCTCAATGCCGGAAGAAAGTTTTAAAAGTAGCTCTTTAATAATTTACCCTTTAGTGCGGTTTATCTGCACGCGAGCCTGCTGCTGAAGCAAACTTAGCGTTAGCGTAGCCAAGGGGATTCACTCCCTTTGGCGTAATCAAAATGGTAGGTTCCCTTTTTAAGCACAGCTTAAAAAGGAATCGCAGCATCTACAATTGAACCCACACCTGATATACTGTCACCTACTGCATCAGGTGTTACAACATTTACAACAGCACCAACCGCTTTAAATGGAAGAGCCGCCACAGTTCCTACGATACATCCAGAAAATAGTAATGCAACTAGAGCCAATAGAATAATTTTTAATTTCATGATTTTTAATCCTTGTTTTGACTCTATTCTAACACAAAAGAGTAAAAAATTTAACCATCTTTAAATATTATCAATGTTTTAATCCACTTATTTTGATAAATTATCCAATAATCGTAACAAAAAATTCAAGATATTTAATTATCAAAAATATTCTAAAAATTGTTACTTTTTTGAGATATACTACTTTCAAGATTTCAATACAATCGTAAGGACGATGAGTGATAAAAAAAACTTTGTTAGTACTACTAACGCTTCTTTTTACTAACACTTCACTTTCTGCTGATTTTTATTATAGTGGTGGCAAAAAACATACGCTTAAAAAAATTAAAGCTAGTAGAGCACTTGGTGCGAATAGTGAACAATCCTTTGAAACACAACATGGCACGATTGTTAAGGTAAACTCTGGACTGATTGTCTCATTCTCAGACAAAAGTATCAAAAAATCGATTGAAGAAAAATACAATCTTAATTTTATCAAATCCCTAACAGAAAACATGTACTTATACAAAGTCAAAGATGCTTCAAAAACAGTTGAAATTACAAACCTTATCTACAATGAAAAGGGAGTAGCATTTTGTCATCCTGATTTTCAAAGAACCAAAAAGAGTAGAGACCTTAGTACAAATGATCCTCTTTTATGGGATTCATGGCATCTATTTGACCATTGGTATGACGATGGTGGAGATATCAATGTAGAACAAGCTTGGAAATACACTAAAGGTGCTGGCGTTAAAGTAGCTGTTTATGATCAAGGGATTGATATAAACCATCCTGACCTTAGAGAAAATATCATTGCGTTTAAAAACTATAATGACCCTATATCTGACATTCCCTACTCTGATGACGATACAAAATGGCATGGTACGGCATGTACGGGAATAATTGCAGCACGAGAAAATAGAATAGGAAGTGTAGGAATTGCACCACTTTCAAGCATATACGCAGTAGGTTATTCTGAAAGCAATATCTCAAAAGATATCGAAGCATACAAATGGCTCATGGAGGAAGGTGTTAGCGTGATAAATAACAGCTGGGGATCCTACTCTTCTCTTGATGCCTATAATGAAATTTTTAAGCTCTTAGCAACAGAAGGTAGAAATGGAAAAGGTGTTATCTTAATATTTGCAGCTGGAAATGAAAGAACCAATCTTGATGCCCAAGGCATAAATGATGAATCAGAATCTCCCTATGTATTGTCTATCGCAGCATCAACAAGACAAAACACCATAGCCCAATATTCAAATTTTGGAACTGCTGTTGATTTTACAGCACCAGGAGGAGAGGGAGAATCGGGAATTATCACTACAGATGCTAGTGGTAACCTAGGATACAATAGTAGTAATTATACAACTAATTTTATTGGAACATCCGCAGCTGCTCCACTGGTGACAGGAACCGTGGCACTAATGCTTGCTACTAATCCAAAACTCACTCGAGATGAGATATTTAATATTTTAAAATCTACAGCACAGAAAAAGGGTAACTACACTTACGATCAAAATGGACACAATGTCCACTGGGGCTATGGAAAAATTGATGCAGGTCGTGCTGTAGAAGTTGCACACTCTTACGGAAATTCAAATCTTAAGAATTTTGCACGAACTATGTTTAATAATTTACTCAACTAACTAGCTTTGAAAGAGTTTTTTTAGTACTATGGCTCTAAACCTTTAAGGAGTACCATGTACCGTTTTGCACCCTCCCCTACTGGAGATATGCACCTAGGAAATCTTCGAGTTGCACTTTTTAATTTTATCTGTGCACAACAGACATGTGAGAAATTTATCATCCGAATTGAAGATACCGATAAAAAGCGTAATATCGAAGGTAAAGACAGAGAGATTTTAGAGATTTTAAATCTTTTTGGCATCACTTATAATCAAGTTTTATACCAAAGTGAAAATCTTAAATTTCATAGACAGTTAGGTTCTAAACTTCTAATGGATGGCAATGCATTTTCATGTTTTTGCACCCCTGAAACACTTGAAAAAAAGAGAAAACTCTCATATAAAAGCAAAATAGCATATCGTTACGATGGAGTTTGTAAAAAACTTAGTGATGATGAAGTTATGGCAAATGAAAGTCCTTTTGTTGTCCGTATCAAAGAGCCAAGTGAAGTGATAGAATTTTCTGATTTAATCAAAGGTGATATAAAATTTGAACCTGAAAACATTGATGATTTTATAATTTTGAGAGTAGATAAAACTCCCACTTATAATTTTGCATGTGCAGTTGATGACATGTTGAGCAACATAAGCGTTATCATCAGAGAAGAAAATCACCTCTCAAATACACCAAAGCAAGAACTCATACGAAAATATCTAGGCTACACAGATAAAGTAGAGTATGCACATCTTCCTATCATCCTAAATGATGACGATACATCAAGTGTCAAATGGCTCCTTGAAGAGGGATTTTTACCAAGCACGATTATCAATTATATTATTCTTATCGGAAATAAAACACCAACTGAAATTTTTACGCTAGAAGATGCAAAAAAGTGGTTTGATATCAAAAACATCTCAAAAGCTCCAGCACGATTTGATATAGTAAAATTACGCCACTTGAATCGTGAACATATTAAATTACTAGAGCCACTAGAACTTTCAAAGTTTATAGGGTATTCAAGCAAAGATATTGGAGAATTGGCAAAAGTCTATTTAGAAGAAGCAAGTACAATTAATGAAATAAAAGATAAGATTGATGCAATATTTGCAATAAAAACATGTGAAAATTTTGTTGAGGAGTATGAAATCCTTAAAGAGGCATCGAAAAATCTGCCATATTTTAAAGAGTTTGATGCGTTCAAAGCAAGTTTAAGCGAAAAAAGTGGTCTGAGGGGAAAAACATTTTTCAAACCATTGAGAGTGCTTCTTACAGGAGCTGAAAGTGGACCAAGTATTAGTAAGATTTATCCACATATAAAAAACTATTTAGGAGAAATAATAAAATGATAGGCGCAATTGTCTTTACACTTATCCAAATCATCGAACTTTACAAATGGGTTGTAATCATCTCAGCCCTTATCACATGGGTTAATCCAGATCCATCAAATCCTGTGGTTCAAATCCTTAGAAGACTAACAGAACCTGTTTATGAATTTATAAGACGCTATATTCCTACAACCATAAGTGGTATTGATTTGTCGCCTATCATCGTGATATTTGCACTTATTTTCACGCAACAACTTCTGCGGAGTATAATGTAACCCATGCTAAAAAGAGTAAGCGTGTTTTTACTCTTTTTAAGCATATCACTCCATGCACAACCACTCACATTAGACTTTTTCAAAGATAAACCAAGAAGTTTTGCAAAAGACTTTTATATCTCACAATATCTTGACCAAGACATCAAACCCCAAGAAGCACAATCTCTTATCGGTGATGTTCACAACATGAACTACCGACTATTTTATAAGTTTGTTGACAAGGTTGATGATTTTAGTTTTACTCGGACAAAGTATTGTCTTAAATTGGAGGCTAAACAGTTTAGTGGGAAAAGTACTGATTGTATTGCTCTGGGACTTAGTCCTTATAAAGCAACTAAATTAAAACCTCAAAAACTTAATGAAATCGCAAATCGCATCAAAAACAGTTATCCAAAAATCTCCAAACGATATAAGCTCATAGCCTCACAAAGTTTTGAGACACTCATGAGTGCGGAAGAAAAACTTTTGATAAATACATTTACCTCAGTTGGCGGTAAATTTCGACAAACCTACTATAACCATCAAATTCCAGCATCTAAGCTTAATGCTTTAACCAAACAAAAATCTTTTAGTGCCATGATTAAAAAAATCGTTCGAGACCCAAAACTAGATAATCTCCAAAAAAGTATTATAAAACTAGACGCGTCAAATCTTTCGGCAGAAGCTAATTTTTTACTAGCCCTAAATGCTATAAAACACGATAGAGAAGATGTAGCGATTTGGTATCTCAAACTTTCAGAACAAAAAGCACATAAGGCATTTGACAAAGCTAAAGCAACATTTTGGAGTTATTTACTTACCAAAGAGATAACACATCTCACTAAACTCACAGAAAGTAAAGATATAAATATCTATTCACTTTATGCTTATGAGACTTTAGGAATTGAACCAAAAGGTATCAAAACTTCGATTGAATCCAACAATACAAAAGCACCTTTTGAGATAACAGACCCCTTTGCATGGGTTAAAGTGAAAAAAATCTTTAAAGGTCAAAAATACAGCTCCTACGATGTCAAAAAAGCAGTTGCGATGAAATTAAACTCCAAAGAGAGTGAAGCCCATGTCGCAAGACTTATCTATAATTTTCAAAAAGAGGAACACTACTTTTTAAAACCTCATTTTCAACATCTCTCACATCTAAAACCTGAGAGGATTGCACTTATTTTAGCGATAGCAAGACAAGAGAGTCGCTTTATCCCTACTTCAGTCTCTTACTCTTATGCTCTTGGTATGATGCAGTTTATGCCTTATGTTGCACGTGATATCGCTTCTAAAAATGGTTTTAAAGATTTCAGATATGAAGATATGTTTGAACCAAAAATTGCCTATAAATTTGCAAATATTCATTTAAACTTCTTAGAAAATTCACTCTATCATCCACTCTTTGTAGCTTATGCTTATAATGGTGGTATAGGATTTACAAAACGAAGTATTTTACAAAAAGAGTATTTTAAAGCCGGAAAATATGAACCATTTATGAGTCTTGAAATGGTTCCAAATCAACAGGCCAGACACTATGGTAAAAAAGTGCTGGCAAACTATGTTATCTACGCTCAACATTTAGGGATTGATACTAGTATCAAAACACTTTTGAATACTCTAAAACCACCTCACCGTACGCATCGTTTTTAAAATTCATTAGTAATTTTTCATCACTTTGATGCTCAAACTCTACAAGGTAGTAAGTTGACCAACGATTACGAATGGGAGCTATTTTTATCAAATCATCTTCAAAATCTAACTTTTTGATACTCACAGATTTAGTACCATTTAGGGTCAAAGTGTAATCTTTATTATAAATTCCATGTTGTGTTGAATCTGATGAATCAGAATCTATAAATACACTCACTAAGAACATCTCTGTTTTACTATCTTTATAAAGAGGATTTGAAGCGTTAAGATAAGTAGAAACAATCGATGCTTTTATCTCTAGAGAGCTGTACAATTGACCTTTTTTAGTATTTATTACTGCACTTTGTTCTAACATATCTTCACTAAAGAAAGATTTTTTATGTGAACATCCAGCACCAAAAATCAGCAAACCCATAATTATCAAAGTAGTTATTTTCATCAATATATCCTTATAAACCATTTTACACAAAACTAATTTAGATTTTGTTACAATTATGGAAATTTCATAGGAAAAACATGAAACAAATTGCAATTGCATTTACAGGTCCATCAAATAGTGGGAAAACCACACTCATAGAAAAGATATCAAAGATACTGATAAAAGATTACAAAGTTGCCATTATAAAAAATGACCCTAAAGATAAAGCACAGTTTGACACAGAGGGAAAAGATAGTTATAAATTTTCAGCCACTGGTGCGGAAACAGTTGTAGTGTCACCTACAAGAACAACCTATTTTTCGAAACAGAGCCGAAATTTAAGAGAGATTATAGATATGCTTGGAGCGTTTGACATACTTTTAGTTGAAGGTCTTAAAACACTTCCCCTACCTCGTATCGCAATTTTTAGAAATTCTTTGGATGAGAATTACTTTCCTCACTCAAATGCAATAGCAATTGACGAAAGTGTCGATATAGAGACATATGATATTCCACAAGAGATTGACTTACTGGATTTAAACAATCCTGAGGCGATTATAGAGTGGATTAAAATTCATGCAAAAGATGTAAAGGATATAAAATGACAGAAATTTTTAATGCTATAAAACGCTCAGCGATTAGAATCAGATACGCCATAGAAAATGATGATACTGGGTATTCTCATAACCAAAACGCTACTGGCGATATACAACTCAAACTTGACATAAAAAGTGACTTGATTATAGAAGAAGAGTTTTCCAATGTTGCAAGTGTCAAAGAGTTGGCAAGTGAAGAAAAAGAGCATGTAGAAAAGATGCATGAGGATGGAAAGTATTTCATCGGTTATGATCCACTAGATGGTTCAAGCCTTGCAGATGTAAACCTAAGTGTAGGCTCTATATTTGGAATCTATGAAGAGAACTATGATGGATGCAACCTCAAAGCTTCAGTTTATGTAGTTTATGGACCTAGAGTTGAGATAGTCATCGGATATGATGGTAAAGTTGAACTTCACCGTCTTGATGCAAACGGTGAGTTTCACTTTATCCAACTTATCAACCTTGACAATAAAGGAAAGCTCAACTCACCAGGCGGGACACAAAAAAACTGGCTCCCTCACCATAAAGAGATGATTGATTCAATTTTTGCAGATGGATATCGATTGAGATACTCAGGAGGAATGGTTCCAGATCTTCATCAAATCCTTTTAAAAGGTGGTGGACTTTTCTCATATCCTGCAACTTCTGATGTTCCAAACGGAAAACTTAGAATGACATTTGAAGTTTTTCCATTTGCACAGATTTATGAGTTAGCCGGCGGTCAAGCGATAGATGGTAGACAGAGACTTTTAGATCTCAAACCTGAACACATTCACGATACAACACCTTGTTTTTTCGGTTCAAACGAAGAGATAGAACGCGTAAAATTAGCATATGGAAACTAACATGAAATCACCAGATATTTATGAGCAAAAGCTCGCACAAGAAACCGTAGCACTAAAAGAGTGTCAAAAAAGTCATAAGATAGATTCTTGTATGAAGTGTAAAGATTTAATTGGATGTGCAATTCGAAAGCGTTATGTTAATGCTGTATATCAAAGCATGAACAAAGGGGCTGGCGGAGGGTTTGAGTTTTAAGACTCAAACCTACTTTAGTTAGTCACTTCCACCAGTCAACCAATTTAGCTGCATAATAGCAAACATTACTATATGTGAAGGAAGTTGATCTACAATAAATGTAATTGTTCTTTGACCCTCACTATCACATGCACTAACTTGAGCATCTATCCAACTTCCTTCATCAGGGTTAGATGAGCATAAAGGTGCGACCCATACTCTCATTGTAGCACAAGGAGGAACACCGTGTAGTTTGTTTGGTCTTGTACTCTCTTCATAAATAACACAAGCAGGAACATCTATAGTAATTTCCATTCCACAATTTGTAAGATGACCACTATCACTCGTAATATCTAAAGTACCCGCAAATAATGCAATCTCATTTTCTTCAACTTCTGGAACTGATGTGGTAACACTTATTAAGACAAAGAATAGAAGATATTCTTAGATAAAAT
>JAOZKZ010000097.1 GCA_029935075.1 Campylobacterales bacterium | reverse complement strand
TACAACTGAATAATTTTTAATATTTTTTAACATAATATCTTTCCTTATTTTCTTAATATATTTAGTAAATCGTCAACTATCTCTAGATAAATAGCACCTGTTTTCAAAAAGTATACCCAAATTTTAGCAACTCTATATCAACTATCATGCGAGGGTCATCGGTAATTACAAAAAGATTATTTACAAATTGGTCATTATCACCAGTTATATAAGACCCTAAACCAAAACTAGCACCCCAGTAAAAACCACTCTTATGAAAGAGTCTAAAACCTACACCAACACCTAGACCAAATTTTGTCTGTTTTATATAGCTATTTCCTCCATCTCCCTCAAGCTTAGCCAACCTTGCAAAACCACTATAATAAAACCCACCGATAAAGTCATTTATAAACTTTCTATAATGCACATCAATTGTCTGCTGTTTATAATTATGCTCCTTGTAATAATGAAGAGGGATAGCGACTTCAGCTAGGTTTTCATGGTCAAAATAGGAGAAAGTACTACTTAGATATTTTGTATTACTACCTCCTGCTGAGATGAGAATGTAAAATGGATTGACTTCTGCACCAAAATGCTTCTGCTTTGCTAAATTATCTGCTCCAAGAGAGCTAAGAAGTAAAGCGACAAAAGCCAATCTCAAAAACATTATTGTCCCAGATTAATAGTACTTTGTTCAGCGTCACTAAATGCACTATCGCCATTTTCATCAACTCTTACAGTAACAACATCTTTAGCTGTTATCTCTAACTCTACTGCATGATTATCTGCATCTAGGTATTTGAAAAGTCCACTTATAAGCTCATCATTTGAATTACTTGTAAATGGTGTTATACTTGCATCATAGTCTGGGTCAACTGTAAAATAGGCACTATCTCCAATTTTCTCTTTTCCAGATACTGGATACTCTACATATCCACCATTTGAAAGTCCTTTGCTTTTGTAGATAAGGTTTTCTCCTCCATGGGTAATACCATTAAAAACAGCTACCAAATTGATTGTTGCAACTTCCCAATCTCCCTCAGTGTACATTGTTACGGTTCCACCTTTTTTTATCATACCCTTATCAGAACCATCTTTAAATGAAAAATCAGTTAGATAAGTTATGGTTCCATTGTCATAATCATCTAAGTCCATTTTCATTGTTCCATTGGTTGCCCCATATCCATCGTCACAATTTTTAAATATCATAGTTGTTGGTGTATTATTTAAAAAATCTGAATAATCTCTTTCTCCCAAATCCATTGAGCCACTATTTTGACACTCTAAAACTTCTCTACTCTGTTTTTCATCACTTTGTCCAGCACTTAATACTTCTTTCTGATTTGCTAAAGCATAAGCCAATTTTTCCGCATCACTATAACTACTTAAATCTTTTTGTGTTGTTTTACCACCATCACTCGATCCACACCCTATCATCACTAAAGTAGCCAAAGCTACAACAGAATATTTTTTAATATTTTTCAACATGTTTTACCCTTTATTTAAATTATCTTCTAATGCAGCCACAGATACATCTTGACTTATATCCACAACGATATTTGCACCACAACCAAATATAACTGAACCAGTTATCGCCACGACTAAATATTTTTTTACACTTTTTAACATCTCATTTTCCTTTTTAGTTTTTTTAATCACTTAATTTCTCCCCACTCTTCCATCGGAAACTTTGAATAGTCAAACTGCCTAACTCTATCTCCATCACTAACGATAAGGTTGAAGTTATAGGGGATAACATCGTAACAATTGACATCCCCGATAGTATTTGCATCCATAAGCGTCATATTTACATCAACTTTTGTACCTGCTGACTCATTTGCATCTATCTTTTGTACATTGTAAACTTTTAGCCCTGCTCTATCATCACATACAAAAAGTTTATCCCCATCTATTCCCAACCCTTTTGGTCCCCACATTGTGGTATCTTCATATATTTTTCTGATATTTCTTGTATCGTTTACATCAAGTACTTGAAGAGCATTTTTTCCAGCACTTTGTTGGCAACTACTACTTGCATCTAAAGTTACAAATGCTAAGCCATCTTGCACAACTACAGGATCACAACTTTTTACATGTGTGAAACTACTGATAAATTCTAAATCAGTATCGTAGATATACATACCCGTCATAGCTCCTACATATAGATAATCCCCATGACTAAAAAGTGTTTCTACATCAAAATTAACATCTCTAGTTTTTGATACTGGTCGAGGATTTTCTGGATTTGCTATATTGAACTGTGCTATTTCTCTATTGTTTAGCGTATAAAGATAATCTCCTGCTATCGCAAATCGTGCCATAGAACCACCTTTTCCTGCTCCTCCACCACTAGAGCCATCTGAACTACCTGTTCCACCACATCCCACAAGAAGAGTTGCTAAAATTGTTGCTATTGTATACTTCATCATCATCTCCTACTTGTAGCCAATTATAACGCCACGCTTTTCATCATGGTCGTAACATCTATACTTATCCAAATCTTCTTGGCTCAAGGCCTGTTCAGAGTTATATGGAAAAACTTTCTCAATTCGATGTGTTTTTGTAGTGTTGTTGATATCATTTATATTTAAAACAATGAGATCCACAAAACTATCTGCATACAGATAACCATCTTTAACAGCTAAGTCAATATTTCCTGGGATTTCTATAAACTTCAAGTTTTTAGGTTTCTTTTTGTCGCTATTATCCACCACATGAATCCCTTTGTTTTTCTCATTTATCAAAAGAATGTCACCATAAACATAAATCTTCCCAGCTTTTCCAATCTCTCTTGGCTCTTTGAAAGAGGGATAATCAGCTCTTAATTTTTCATAAGAGAGATATATCGGTTTATGACAGTCATCTTCATATGGATACTTCTCTGTACAGCCACTAAAAATTGAAGCTAGAATCAGAGAAAATATAAATAGTTTCATATTTTTTCCTATATTTTAAAATTAAACCTAAATATTAAGTTTTATGTTGGTATCGTATCATAAAAAAGTGTCAAAAAAGTGTAAAGATGAACAAAATAGAAAAAAGATTTAATTTATCACTTTTGTATGTTGAAGATGAACCGTTTATTCTTCAAAATGCTGTAGAATTTTTATCAAATGATTTTTCGGAACTTTATGAAGCAAGAGATGGTGAAGAGGGTTTAACACTCTATCATGACAAGAAACCTGACATTATTATCACAGATATTGAGATGCCAAAGATGGATGGATTGGAACTTTGTCGCCAAATACGAAAAAGTGATGAAAACACTCCAATTATCATTACTACTGCATTCACAGACCAAAATTATCTACTTCAAGCCATAGAGTTAAACCTTGTAAAATACCTTATAAAACCTATCCAAGAAGAGCTTTTAAATGAGGCTTTGGAGCAATGTGTAAAAAAATTGGATACTAAAGGTAAAAGTGTTGAACGGTTGACAGAAGTTCACTATTTTGACTCATTTAATCAAACTTTACTACATGTGGATGATTTTATCAAATTAACTGCAAACGAGTTAACATTTTTAACCCTTTTAATCCAACAAAAACATAGAGTTATCACATATCAAGAGATTGAAAACCATATTTGGGATGGTGAGTATATGAGTGAAGATGCACTAAAAGGATTGGTCAAGAACTTGCGAAAAAAGATTTCCAAAGAGGTCATACAAAACCACTCAAAACTTGGCTACAAGATAGAACTCTACAATGGATAAAGCCCTTAAGTATAAACTAGCCATGGTTAGTGCAATCTTTTTTATATTTTTAGTTAACTATGAAAAAGTGCTCTTTTTAGAGCCTCATATTTTTTCACATTATCCACTATCAGCGGTTATCATTTCGGCTATTTCACTTGGCATGATTTTTTCTGTTATGGTTTATAACGCAGCAATCTACTTTTACTCCAAAGAGAGACAACATCTATTTTATGCTTTGGCACAATTGGCTGTTTTACTGTTTTTAGTAACGCTCGAAAGCCTTTATATCTCACCTTTTAATATCATCTATGGAATCGACAGCGTGAGACTGCATTCACTCTCACATGTATTACTTTTGATATTTTCAATGCTTTTTATCCGTGAATTTTTACAAACAAGAGAGATTAAAAAACTAGATAACATTATCACGGGGATACTTTTTTTAGCATATCTTGATATCCCTATCACACTTTTAACAGAACAAAACATCATCACAGGACTCATCCCGATATATATCCTGATATGGCTAGTAGTCTCAGAATCACGCCGTTTGGTAGAGAACAAAAACACCCCTTATTATCTTTTTTACATCGGTTGGAACTTGGTTGTAGTCATGGCTATTTTAGTCTATACGGGACTTACAGGAATTGTCGATAATGACTTTCCATTTTTACATCTTGCATTTTCAATCGAATCAATACTCCTTTCACTCGCACTAACCTACAAGATAAAACTCCTCCACGACGAAAAAGAGCAACAACAAAGCCTACTCCTACAACAATCCCGACTAGCTTCCATGGGTGAAATGATAGCCAGTATCGCACACCAATGGCGACAACCACTAACACACCTCTCGTATGTGTTTATGAATATCAAAAAAAACAGCCACAATTCGCAAACGGTTGAGAGAAAAATAAAAGAGGCAAATGAACAACTCACTTACATGTCTAAAACAATTGACGACTTTAAAAACTTTTACAACCCATCAAAAACCAAAGAGGAGTTTGATATAAGATCAGCTTGTGAAAATGCAGTCAAAATTGCAAATATTTCGGTTGAAATTGATGAACAAAACTCTTTCACATGTTATGGTAATAAAAACGAATTTGAACAGGTGATTTTAAACATTGTAAATAACTCCAAAGATGCAAAGCAAGATACATCTATAAAAATCACCATCGATAAGCCAACCGTCACAATCAGCGATGATGCAGGGGGAATTGGCAAAGAGTATCTTGATAAAATTTTTGAGCCCTATTTTAGTACCAAAAAAGGAAGTGATGGTATAGGACTTTATATCGCTAAGACAATTATTGAGAAAGAGATGGGTGGGAAGCTTAGCGTGCATACAGAGAGTGAAACTACAAAGTTTATAATTTCACTTATTTAGCACTATTTGAGATTGTAACCGTTGCTTCTCCAAATGCATTTATCAAAATATTTTCTATACTTTTATCTACTTTATACATCAACACATGATAAACATGTGCCGTATCACACTGTTCTCTAGTTGCTTCTAGGGTAATAGTTGCATTTTTATCCTCAACCATAACACTATCTTTTCGCCCGCAATCTTCATCCTGAAAAATTGGGTAAAAGAAAAAATTATTCTCTTGGTAGCTTATATTTGCATCATCAATACTTTTTATCCAACCCTCAACCGTGGCTAAATCTCCACTTTCTAATGTTTGTGCAGTACTGTTTAAATCCGTTAAAAACTGTTCCTCAAAAGCTGAAGTTTCAAATATTCTATAAGAATCAAGTTCTGAAATACTCATATCACCAATCAAACTATCACTACCAACTTTTGAGACTTCCAAAGAAATCTTAGCTGCAGCATCAAATCCACCATCCTCTACTGATTCTTTGTTATTGTCAGGATTATTCATGACACCACACCCCACAATAAACAACAAAACAGATAAAAAAATAGCAATTTTAGCTCTCATGAAAGTCCTTTAAATTTAGCCATTATACTACAATAAAAAAATGTAGAAAAAGTGTATAAAAGTTATCTACATTTTTTCAACACTTTTTTATAGTACAATTTCATTATGAAAAACCAAGCTAAATATACTCTTTTATATGTCGAAGATGAAGCCTATGTGAGAAAAGCTGCCGTCATGTTCTTAGAAGATGAGTTTAGTGAAATTTATGAAGCCCAAGATGGCAAAGAGGCACTTGAAATCTACTATGATAAAAAACCAGATATCATCATCACAGATATCGAGATGCCCAAAATGGATGGTTTGGAGTTTTGTAAAAGGGTTAGAAAAGAAGATGAAAAAACTCCTATAATTATCATGACTGCCTACTCTCATACAGAATATCTTCTAAAAGCAACAGAGTTAAACCTTGTCAAATATCTCATAAAACCTATCGAAGAAGAGAGCCTAAATGAGGCTTTAAAATCGTGTTTTGAAAAGATTGAGTCAGGGAACCCAAGTGTTGTAGGCTTGGGAAACAATTATCTTTATGATACTTTTAACCATGTTTTGACACATGAAAAAAAACTTATTCATCTAACTTCTTCTCAAACACTTTTGCTAGATATCTTGATAAAAAACAGAGGTCATGTTGTCTCATACATTCAGCTTGAAAACTCTATCTGGTACGATAATGGCATGAGCAAAGATGCACTTCGTTGTTTGGTTCGTGATATTCGAAAATTTACCTATAAAGAAATCATTGAAAATATCTCAAAAATTGGCTACAAAGTGAACCTCCATGGATAGAGCACTAAAACTAAAACTTGCCCTGATATTTGTACTTCTACTTGTCGCAGTTTTTAACTATGAGTTGCATTTTGTTAAAAGTACGGATGCAGTTCACACTTATGGTCATGGTACTTTTATGGTCGCTACTATCTGTTTTGGAGTGATTGCCAGTACCAGTATTTATAATTTTGCTCTTTTTGCCTATATGAAAAGTAGACAACACC
The DNA here is from genome assembly GCA_029935075.1 of Campylobacterales bacterium. Classification (GTDB taxonomy): domain Bacteria; phylum Campylobacterota; class Campylobacteria; order Campylobacterales; family QNZT01; genus SZUA-1433. The sequence continues at coordinate 1,325 of JAOZKZ010000097.1, read as the reverse complement.
TTTACTATGCTTTAGCTCAACTCTTTACGCTCATGTTCTTGATAAATCTTGACAGCCTATTTATCAAACCTTTTGATGAGATTTTTGGACTTAAAAGTCTTTTTTTATTTGATATTTCACAAGTGCTTATGCTCTTCTTTTCCCTACTTTTTATCAAAGAGTTTTTACACACATATCATGGCAATAGACTACATGAGTTGATAAATATCATTTTGTATATAGCTATATTCGATTTTATTTTTGCCCTTATTTTTTCTCATACCATTGTGACTAAGTTTATCCCGATTTTCATCCCTATCTGGTTGGTACTTAGTGAAGCTAGACGGTTAGTAAAAGATAAAGATGTACCATTTTATTATCTACTTTTTGGCTGGGGTTTTGTGCTTTTGGTCGTGGCTGTGGAGTATATCGGATTTGTTAAGTACACGGGTATCGTTTTTCCTTTTTTACATGTTGCATTGGCACTTGACTCTATCATCCTTTCACTTGCAATAAGTTATAAATTTAAACTTCTCGAAGATGATAGACGAATCCAACAAACACTTTTACTGCAACAATCTCGCCTGGCTTCCATGGGAGAGATGATTTCCATCATAGCCCACCAATGGCGACAACCACTAACTTTTTTATCATTTTCACTTATGAATATTAAGAAAAATACAAACGGTGCAGAAGAGACCATCAAAGAGGCAAGTGACCAACTCCAATACATGTCAAAAACTATTGAAAACTTTAGAAACTTTTACAATCCCTCAAAAGAGAAAGAGGAGTTTGATATAAAAACATCTTGTCAAGATGCACTGAAAATTGCAAACATTAAAGCTGAGATAAAAGAGATAAATCCGTTTTCATTTTATGGAAATAAAAACGAATTTGAGCAAGTGATTTTAAATATCATAAATAATGCTAGAGATGCAAAAATAGTAATTACCATCGACAAACCAACTATCACAATCAGCGATGATGGAGATGGGATAGAGAAAAAACATATTGATAAAATTTTCGAGCCTTACTTTAGTACCAAAAAAGGAAGTGATGGGATAGGACTATATATCGCTAAAACGATTGTCGAAAAGGAGATGGGAGGGAAGCTTAGTGTGAAAAATGATGAAAAAGGGGCTGTTTTTCAGATTTCATTAGTACCGTTCCCACTAAGTATAACCTAGTGGGAGCGGTACTAGTCCTGTCGTGATATAACATTGTTTAGATTTCGTGTTAATCAAGATTTTTCATTAGCATTCTCTCTTCTTCCAATGAAAGGTAACGCCACTTACCACTTTCGATGTTGAGTTTAAAACTGCCAATACTGATTCGCTTCAAGTCTA
>JAOZKZ010000096.1 GCA_029935075.1 Campylobacterales bacterium | reverse complement strand
CTAGGCACTTTCAGCTGTAAGTTTTATATCAAAAGAATTTAAGACTTTTAGTACTGTTTCAAATCTTGGTTTGGCACCTTTTTCAAATACTTTGTATAGGCTAGTTCTTGATAGTCCCGACTTTTCTGCTACTGTTGAAATGCCTTTAGTTCTAGCAATATTTCCTATCGCTTCTAAAATCTCATTTATGTCACCATCTTCAAGAACTTGTGTGATATATTCTTGGATGGTTTCATCATTGTCTAAATATTCACTGATATCAAAATCTGTTGCTTTTTCTGTCATGATAATTTTCCTTTCGCTAACTCTTTAGCTTTTTCAATGTCTTTAGTTTGTGTAGACTTGTCGCCAGCAATCAAAATAATGATAATTTTTCCATCTTCATTTTTAAAATAAACTCTGTAACCTTTACCAGTTTTTATTCTAAGTTCTGATACACCTTCCCCTCAATGCCATTAAGTTAAGGAATATTTATTTCTGGAAATGGAGACTTTAGTCCCATCAAATTAAGGTCTAGCTAAAGCACGACTTCCAAAAAAACTTCTTAACTTAATGGCATTGCACCTTCCCCTACACTTTTGCAGTCTCCAAAATTACCTTTTTTGAGACGGTCAATTCTTCTGAAAATTGAAACTTTTGCTTGGGTGTCTTTTAGCTTTTTAATATAATCATCGAATTTTGATAATTTTTTGACTGTATAGGTGTTTTCGTTTTCCATATCAGCATTGTATCTAATTAGATACAAAAAGTCAATAAAAAAAGTGGTCAAAGTGGGGTCTATCATTAACTCTATCTCTTGCTAAATTCAATGATAGACTCCTTTCTGTATATACCAAATCTAATACAAAGCAACTTTAAAGGAAGTAAACTTCTTTATTATTAAGAATAATGCTATAATAAGAAAATAACTTCATATAATGGACACATCATGACATTAAAAATCCTAGGCAAAGAGATACAAAAGAGAAGAAAAGAGAAGAGATGGTCTCAAGATGACTTGGAAAAGTATAGTTGCATCACAAAAAGAACTATTAGCAAGATAGAAAATGGCTTTATTGATGAAGTGGGTATCAAAAAAGTTGAAACTATTTTAGACCTTTTGGGGTATGAATTGACACTCAGAGAAAAGGCTCGTCCAAAAACACTAGAGGAGTTACAAGATGAAAGAAAATAACCTCAAAGTCTATATCAACAAAACCCATAGTGGAGATTTAGCACACGAAAACGAACAGTATGTTTTTAACTATACAAATACTGCCACAGATATTGTATCGCTGACTATGCCTATCAGAAAAGCAAGCTGGAATACAAAAAAATTGCACCCTATCTTTGAGATGAATATGCCAGAAGGAGCATTGAAAGAGGTCATCAAAAATCATTTTTCAAAGATACAAAGTATGGATGATATCAACTTTCTAAAACTCATCGGTCCTTACATGCTCGGTCGTATCAAGTTTTACCAACTCAAAGAAACTGAAGAACATTTAGTTTTAGAAGATATTTTAAAGAGCAACAAAGAGAATCTTTTTGAAGAGTTGATGCAAAAATTTGCTATCCGCTCAGGTGTTTCAGGAGTGCAACCCAAACTACTGCTCACCGCTCAAAATAAAACAACGATGGCATTTGAACACTATATCGTTAAATCTTGGGAAAGCTCATATCCACAACTAGCACTCAACGAATATTTCTGCATGCGAGCTATTCAACATGCCAACCTTCCCACTCCATTATTTTATCTAAGTGATGACCTCTCTATGTTTATTATGAAGCGATTTGATGTTTTAGAAGATACAAGTTATCTTGGGTTTGAAGACATGTGTGTGTTGACTGCAAGAAGTACAGATGAAAAATACCAAGGTAGTTACGAAGAGATAGCACGAGTCATCAAAGATGTGGTTACCCCAACTAAACGAAAAGAGTCTTTAAAAACCTTTTTTACAGCACTTATCATGAACCATCTTTTAAGAAATGGAGATGGGCATCTTAAAAACTATGGCATTCTCTATAAAAACGACTATGAAGATGCATATCTTGCACCTATCTATGATGTCATCACAACAACTATCTATCTCAAAAATGATATTCCTGCTTTAAAACTTAGTGATGGCAAAATATGGTGGAAAGAAAAAACCTATAAAGCCTTTGCAACAAAAAGCTGCCAACTCTCTAACAAAGAGTATTCAGATATAATGTCTAACTGCATAGAAGCTATCAAAAAGACCAAAAAAGAGATATCCTCATATCCGAGTCAAAGTGATGAAGTAGCAAGGTTTTTAGAGAAATTAAAAGGATGCTGGAAAGAAGAGATATGATTTTTTGATGACAGCAACTTTCTTGATTTTTATTATTTACCCTCACCCCTTACACACCTAACATAAAATTCATCAGATTTATATTTCCGTCCAATATTGCCATCATAAAAGTTCACTGCCCAAGCATAAGAAACTTCATCCCATGCAAAAGTGTTGCTAGTCCAATAACTACCTTGAAAGGCTAAATTGTCAAAGCTAGATTTTATAGGATAATATGTTCTATTTATATCAACAATAGTTTGTAACTCTTTTATAGTAGGAAGCCTCCAATCATCATGCCAATCCAAAGATAAATCTTCACAGTATTTAACAGCCCCATCATAATCTCGTGTTACTATTGTTACATCTATGTTGTCTTGCCATTGTAAACCCAAATGGATTCGTGAAAATAAAAAAACTATAGCCATAAATCCTAAGATAATCCCCATACCTTTCATATTATCTACTCCTTACACAACGAATATTAAACTTTGAAGATTTATCATCTTGAAATGAAGAACCAGAATGAAAAAAGATATACCATGCACGAGAACTATCTTTTATATCTAAACTAGAAAACCAATAATCATGAGAGGTTGTATTTTGAAATGACGGCATAATAGCTGGATCATCTCTATCATAGTCCACAATACTCAACAACTCAGCATAAGAAGGCATTCTCCAATCATCATATCCATCAAGTGAAAAATCCAAACAATACTTTTTAGCATCATCCCAAGTTTTTTCTACATTTTTAGCACGACTATCATCTTGCCAACTCAAACCAAGTTTTGTGTCATTTACAACTTCACCGACTCTCTTAAACCTAACTAATTTTTTGATATCTTTTTTGGCAAGTATCTGTTTATCCTCAGCTGTCATCTCTTTTTTCTCTAACACAAAAAAAATATCAACAGGTGTTTTGGAACTTACGATGATATCTTCACTCTGAGTATGCCATTTAGCTTTTTGGGCTTTTATAGTGTGGTTACCTTCTTCTAGTAACACAACCATATCATCATGAGCAAAAGTAGTCATCTTCTTTTTTATACCATCGATATAAATAGACACAGCAGTAGGGTGACTATCGATGACAACCTTTCCCTCTCCACCTAAGAGATTTGAAATGATTAAAACTATCAATATTTTTTTCAAAAACAACTCCCATATATGGTTTTTATTAATCATAGTATATAATTACTATTCTTATGATAACGGTTTTGGTTCATTACTTAAAAGCATTAAACGGATATAAAAATGATACCTATGGTGGAAAACTAAAAAATAATCTAACAAGGTAAAAGATGAACTCTCTCAAAACTGCCTTAGTCTTACTACCTTTGATAGCAATAACTGGTTATATATGTCCATTTTATGATTATGATAAATTTACTCCATTTTTTGCTATTGGATTTTTTGTACATGGCTATCTCGTCCTCTCTCATCCATGGGTGAAGTTTGAAAAAAAAGCTATTGTTATAACTTACATTGTAGGTATCATATCGGCTTTGTTGGGATATATACAAGAGTTGAACTCTGTAGTTATAGTTATCATGGCGATTGGAATTACTCTTCACTTTACTTCTAAACCAACTGATGCATTTAAAGAGTTTGAAAAATTAGATAAAGAGAAACAAGATAAGATAAAAAATAGAAAATTTTTAAAATCTCTCATAATAGGAGTGATAGCTTTTTTAATTGGTGGCTACATGATAAGCAACATTGAAAAAAGTTTTAATAACTACAAAAGTAATGATACTACAGTCAAAGGCAATAAAAAGTGAAGCAAAACATCCTAATCCTACTCATCACTATACTCATGTATACAAACGCAATCGCACAAGAGATAGACAAAAAAGACAAATACGGCATATCTAAAATCGGCTATGCCATCATAAACAATGATGAAACTTTAGCACTATCTCTACTAAAAAAAGGTGCAAATCCATCACAATATACAAGCATGGAAGCCATCACAAAGGTTGTCACTCCAAATGTCACTACAACTTATATAGGAGGCATAGATACAGATGCATATCCACTTGTTATATTGGCTTCTGTAGCTGGAAAACATGAGTTTATAAGGCAGATGAGAGAAAAAGACAAGCAAAGTGTTTATCTAAAAGATGTAGATGGAAATGATGCTTTGATGTGGGCTAGTCGAGAGGGGCATCTCAAAACTGTAAAACTACTACTATCTTACGGGCTTGATCCATTGTATAGCACCCCAAAATATAGTGAAAGTGCCTATGAACTAGCTTTAAACAAACATAAGTACAAAATACTCCATCTTTTTATAGACAAGCTTATAAAAGAAGATAAAACTGATATATTTCCATATACTATATGGAGGTTGGCTCGTGGGGATAGTGACATCATAGAGCGACTTCTCAAACTTGGTGTGAAAGATAGCTACAAAGGTATAGCTCCTAGAACTTCTCTCATGAAAGCGATGGAAGTTGGTATGATAGAGAACTTCAAACTTTTACTAAAGTACGGCTCAGACCCTTACGAATCAAACCAAGGCTCTACAAGATACGGCTATGACCCATTTACAGCAGCCGTAACTTCTGGAAATGATGAAATGGTAAAATACCTACTAAATAACTTTGACTATGACCTTCGTAAAAAATTTGAAGGAAACAACTATCTGCATATGGCAGCTTCTGATGGATATCTCTCTTTAGATAAGGATACATTTTCACTACTTCTAAAAAAAAGTAACCTAGATATAAACTCTTTAGATGCTGACAATCAAACACTTTTACAAAAGGCTATAGGTCGTGCCAATAGTAAAGGTATAAAAACTCTTTTAGAACTTGGCATAAATGAAAAGAGTATACAAGATGCTCTTATAACTGCACAAAGCTATATAAATAGATATGAAAAACAGTATAAAAAAGTTAAAAATCCTTACAACCTAGAAAATCTTGAAAATGCAAAAAAGATAAAAGCCATTATCCAAGGGTCAATATGAAGAGACTACAAGTCATCAATAACAAAACTAGATATAAAGATATGTCAGTTTTTACAAAAGTTAAGATGCATATAGAGTGTGCAAAATCTTCTATTATCAAGTATTTTATATTTTTCTTGATTCCTTTTGCTATCTTTATCTATACTTTAGGATATGAAAGATCAGCAAGTTATGAAGTGCTAAAAGCGGTGAAAATAACAGATAAATCAATCCGCACCAAAACAAGAGAATCAACAGGTACTAGAGGAGGTCTGCCTGCAGGTACACTTATGACCTTTACACGCTATATTATAAGTTGCAAAACAGTAGTAGACGATGAATCTTGCTACATAGACCCATACTTTAGATTCCAATACAATAACTACACCGTCAATCAGATTTTAACAACAAAAGTAAAACTACATAGGAAAAATAATGACGAGTGGCTTTATACTACAGCTGTTGCTTCACTGGTAAAAGTCTGGATATTTTTCTTTTTAGCATGTTTCTTATTTGTTTGGGCAACCGCTATTGATAAGACCTATGATGCAAGGATTAGGAAGTGTACTAAGCACTCTTAGCTATCAATTTTAAACTATTTTCAATGCTTTGATCTATAAATTTAAAATCCATACAATCTAAATAATTTTGAAAATGCTAAAAAGATAGAGAAGTTGTTAGATAAAGAACAAAACTAATTTTTATTGTACCAAAAATAGTAATTTTAAATATTTTTGGTACAATAAGAAAAAAAGTTATTAATTATGCAATTTTTCACAAGCGACTATAACAGTTCTCAACGCAAACAATATATCAATACAAAACAGCTTTACGAGTACTACATCCAAAAAAAACATCTCTACTATTTAAACTACAATGTTAGTATGTTTTGGCGAAGTGCAGGAGGAAAAGAGTACTTAACCAAAAAAAGTTCTACACACAGTAAAGTAACTTCTCTAGGGCTTAAAAGTGATGAAAGTATAAAAATATACGAAGACTTTACAGAAAACAAAAAACTCCTGAAAGAGGAACTATCAGACCTCAAAAATAAGATGGAAAAGAGTAGAAAACTTAACAAGATAGAACTGCTAACCCGTGTGCCTTCTATCTTGATAGATATATTTCAAAAGATAAATGAACTAAATCTTGATGATAAGATGATACTCATCGGCACAAATTCTTTATATGCTTATGAGTCTCATTGTGCTGTGTTTGTTGAAGATGAACAGTTAGCGACGGATGATATAGACTTACTAAACAAACAGGATAAAAAACTATCAGTTGTATTTAGAGAAGTACTACCAGAGGGGAAATTGCAAGAACTACTTCACTTTATAGACAAAAGCTTTGAGCAGGATAAAAGTATACCCTACCGTTTTAGAAACAAAGAAGGTGTGCTTTTAGAAATTATCAACCCGACACATGCTAAAGATGCTATAAATAGACCAAAAAAAGAGCATGTTTTTAACGATATCCTAGAACTATCGATGGATGGGATGCAATGGCTTGAAAATTCACGCATTTTTAAAAGTATGGTGATAGGAGACAATGGTAAATGTGCCGTCATCCCAACCATACACCCTTTGGAATTTGCTGTTTATAAAAACTGGCTCTCAAAACAGAAGGATAGATATATCATAAAAAAGAGAAGAGATTATCAACAGTCCCAGCTAGTCACACAACTCATCAAAGAGCATATGGTAAACATCGATATCACAGAAGAGCTAAACGATATGAAACACTTTAAAAAAAGCGTTATACAAGACTATATAGATGAGATGAACTTATGAACACCTACATCATCGGAGATGTCCACGGTCAATACAACACACTTCTAGCCCTCGTAGCCAAACTTCCAAAAGAGGCGAAACTTGTCTTTGTTGGGGATTTGATAGATAGAGGATATTTTAGCAAAGAAGTGGTGGCATTTGTGCGTAAAGGAAAGCACTTATGTGTGATGGGAAACCATGAAGAATTTATGATAGAAGATGCACCTTATATACTCAATGCCTATGAAGAAGAACGAAAACTTGACCTCTACTCTCTTTGGTTTACCAATGGCGGTACGAAAACACTTCTCTCGTATGCTGTCATCCAGTTGGTAGAAGGCAGACCTGAAAAAGTAAAAGATTGTGAAGAAGCTTTAGCCCATATAAGAGCTGATATAGCATGGATGAAAACTCTACCTCTTTACTTAGAATTAGATATAAAACATAGCTCAAACAAACCTGTAATCATCTCTCATGCTTGTGTGGGTGCAGTATGGAAATTTCACGATGATGAAAAAGGTAAAAATACTTTTAAAGAGTATGCCTTATGGAATAGAAAAAATCCACCTATCGACATGCCTATCTTCAATATCTTTGGACACACCCCTGTAGAGTTTGGCGTAGAGATAGAAGATAGTTATGTCAATGTAGATACAGGTTGCTACATCAACCAGCATGGTTATGCAGAGTTAAGTGCTTACTGCGTGGAGAGTAGTGAAGTTGTTTCTGTTTATAGGGTTAAAGAGGATAAAAAGTGGTGATTTATATAAGCATTTACATGGGTGGAACTAAAGTTTCCACTTCCAATTAACCCCAAGATTGTAATATTTTTCATGAATAATGATAAGAAAATTATTTAATCATATCATAAATACATACTTTTTTGATATAATTAATCTAACAATCTTATCAAAAAGGTAAAGAGTATATGAACAATCCCCAATTATGGATTTGGCAGCACTCCAATTATCCAAATTTTAATTATGATAAAAAAGAGA
>JAOZKZ010000285.1 GCA_029935075.1 Campylobacterales bacterium | reverse complement strand
CAATATTTTCTTGAACATTTAAATCATCGCTGTAGGTAAATAGTGGTTTTAATTGATGATACTTTTGTAAGATATTTATTTCGATATTCTCTTGTAGGGTTTCATTTAAGCGAAGTACATCTAAATCATTATAACCATTAAACACCCCATAGTATTGGATAAGTTCTTTGACATCAAGATAGGGAAAATGTGAACTAAATGCCTTCAAGATTGCCTTTTTATTTGTATTATAGCATGTTAAGTGCATTTAGGTAAAATGCCATTCTAAATTAAAGGACTTTTTTGATTGTTTTAGATGATAGATATGGTTATGATTTTGAGTTAGAAAAACTTGAAAAGATAAAAGAGTCATTGACCCAAAAAGAGATTGAACTTATTTTTATGAATGATGATGAAATATCTGAGATAAATTCTGAATTTAGAGGCAAAGATAGTGCAACTGATGTACTTAGTTTTCCCCTAGAAGAGATGCCAAACTCTCCTCTTGGGACTATTATTATCAGTATTGATAAAGTAAAAGAGTTTTCTTGTGAGTTGGGACATGGTGAAGATGATGAACTCTCTTTGCTTTTTATCCATGGACTTTTGCATCTTTTGGGATATGACCATGAGCGTGATGAGGGTGAGATGAGAGAGAAAGAAAGAGAGATAATAAAAAAGTTTGGATTACCAAATAGTTTAATAACAAGGAACGATTAGTGGAATATATTATATTTTTATTGGCGATGATGGCACTATTAAAGGGTGCGGATTATGTTATAGATGAGAGTGAAAAGATTGCGATTCATTATAAGATTTCTCAGTTTGTGATAGGTGCGACAATTGTAGCTCTTGGTACAAGTCTTCCAGAGATGGCAGCTTCTATCTTTGCAAGTGCTCAAGGAAAGAGTGATTTAGCGGTTTCAAATGTTATCGGTAGTACGATTTTTAATATTGCTTTGGTTCTTGGTGTTGTATTTATAATGGCAAACAAACTCGCTCCCAAACGAGACATGTTTGCAGAAGATAGCTCATGGGCTCTTTTCCCGATTTTAATCTTTTTAGTGGTTGGTTTTGATGGTGAGATTTCTCGATGGGAAGGGTTTATCTATCTTACGATGATGGGTGCATACTTGATGTTTTTAACTAAAAATGCAGACTCTTTTTCTGGAGATTTTGATGAAGATAAACAGGATGAATCTTTTGACTGGGCTAATACAGCTTTATGGTTGGGTCTTGGGTTTGTATTGGTTATCGTTGGTGCACATTTTACTGTAGAGAGTGCTTCTATGATAGCAAGAGAGTTTGGCGTAAGTGAGTGGATTATCGGACTTTTCTTGGTTGCTTTGGGTACAAGCCTACCAGAGCTTGTCGTAAGTATTCAGGCAGTTCGTAAAAATAATGCAGATATGATTTTGGGAAATATCATAGGAAGTAATGTTGCTAACTTTACCGTTGTTTTAGGAGCAGCCGCTATGGTAAATCCTTTGAAAGTTGATTTTACAGCAAATGCTTTTGATATCATGACCGCACTTATTTTGACAGTTATGATGGTGTTTATAACAGCCAACAAACTCTATAATCGCTCATCTGGAATTGTCTTGATATTGATGTTAGCACTGTTTTTAGGGAATGGGATTAAAGCACTATGAAAAAATCACTAGGACTGCTTTTAACGGCTCATTTTCTTTATGGCGATATCGTAGTTTCTGGTGATGAGTATCTCTCTTTTACTTCGGATAGTGAGATGGAGATTATCTATACACATGAGCATCAAAAAGAGGCGGCTTTAGCCCACTCTTATGAAAAAGAGGTTCTTAAAAATTATGAAAAATCTTATGGTTTTTCATTGGATAGTAAACTTCATTTAGGATTACTCTCTTCGCACAATCAAGTCGCAAATGCTTTTTCTACACAGTTTCCTCTCAACATGCAGATGAACTATAGTGCTGGGGCGGCAATGGTGGATTATATGAGCACCACCTCTTGGCTAAAAACACTTTTGTTACATGAGAGTGCACATAACTTTCAGATAAATCCTAAGAAAAATCCACTTTCACGAATTTCACATAAAATAGTCAAAAACATGCCTGTGACTTCACTCTTTTTTATGCCTATCTTTCCCGTGCCAAATGCATTAGAAAATAGTTTCATGTTAGAGGGGAATGCAGTTTTAAATGAGTCAAGATTTGGAAACGGTGGACGACTTTATAATGGTTCACTACTGGCGATGTCAATTACTCAAGCTAGGTCTGGGTATATAACTCCAAAGCGGACTTACAATAATCACCTCTATTTTCCTTATGGCACACATCACTATATCGTAGGTGGTTTTTTCCAACTTTATCTGGCTAAAAAATATGGTGTTGATAAGGTAAATGCGTATTTTTGGAACTTTTCAGGGCAGTACTTGCCGATACAAA
>JAOZKZ010000284.1 GCA_029935075.1 Campylobacterales bacterium | reverse complement strand
AGCTATCCGACTTAATAGTAGATCTACACACTAAAAATGACCCTCGACCATAAGTCGAAGGGTTCATTAAAAATAAGAATTTTAAATATTCGTTCCATGAACCGTAAGTTGTGGAAATGGAATCTCCCAACCATATTCAGTACATGCATCCACACACCATCGACCAATTGCTCTTTGTAAGCGATAATAGAGTGGAGCCATATCCCCATTAAAATTTGCAATAACAGCGATATCCAAAGAAGAGTCCCCAGCATGTGAAAATTGTACAATAAGCTTATTTAGTCCTTCTGTATAATCTTCCTCTTCCATCTTTTTTAAGATATACTTTTCCAAAGTCTCTACTATTTTGTTTGTACTCTCTTTTTGGTGTTTGTAGCTGATGCCTATTGTATCTACTATCCTAAAACCTGTTGAAAGATTTTGAGCAGACAATGATAAAAAGTCAGATATCATAAAAATTCGATGACCTCCTCCTATATCCACTAACTCTATAAACTCTAATGAAATACCCACTACTTTTCCATAATAGTCATTGGACAACAACACCCAATCATTTATCCTACATGGAAACCATGGTTCATATTTTAATGGTGGTCTAGAGGTTAAGCCTACCAATTCTTCGATAGGAAGACGAAGCTTAACACCAGAGTCTGGGTTTTCCAAAACGGTAAATATATTGATATTTTTCACTCTCCATGGAAGGTTTTGATAGTAAATTCGCTCCTCTTCTCGAACAGAACCAACATTTAAAAGTAACCTCGCCTGCTGCCAAAGCCTAGGAATAAGATGACGAAATGTCCATGCTATGCCAAAAAGTATTAAAATACCAGCACTAAAAAGAACCCAATCCTCTTCATAATAAAAGACTGCCATTGGTGCTAAAACAGCTAGTATGGTTGTTAAAACACGATAAAGAAGATCTCCAAATCGTATCTGAAAACTACGATTTGCTTTTGTGAGGGAAGGAAATATTTTGACAAATAACGAATGGATTACCTGCATGGTGATAATGACCACTAAAAATGCTGCAACACCTTCTAAAAGATAAAGTCCCCGCTGTTGAAAAAAACTCTTTGTGTTCATATGTAATGATTGGGCAAAAGAGACATCATCTTTTTCCAACATCTCAACTTGATGTAGCGATGCATTTAAATTACTTGTGATAAGTGCCACTTGCTGTTGCCAATGCTTCTTTAAGAGCGAAAAATCTTTTTTTAACGCTTTTGCATGTTGATTTTTTAAAAGAAGTTCAAGATTTTCATACGCCTCTGCCGCTTGTGGAAGTGTTACTTTATAATACTCTATCTCTTCTTGAAGCTCTGCTTTTTTTCGCATCTCTTCAGTTGCTTGTTTTGCACCATGAACTAATGGCTTGAGAAGTAACTGAAAATCATCACTGATAGTAGTAGCTTTACTTGTATCTTTAGATTTTAAAAAAGAGGTATCAACCCCCGTTGCAATCTTTTCAAACTTAGTTTTTAAATCATTAATTTGTAAATCCAAAACTTTTATCTCTTGCTTTAGACGCTCTTTTTCATCAACAAGATTTGATCTTTTTTGTAAGAGAATTTTAGCTTGAATATCTTTGGTTAATAAATCTTCTGATTTTTTAAGCTCTAACAAAGTAGTGATTGTATTTTCACTTACACTTCCATAAACTGATGTAAATAGAACTAGTAAAAAGAGTAAAACTATATTTTTCAATATTTTTCTCCATTTTCATTTTTATAATTTTAACATGAGAAAGATAATAAAAGGAAGGGTTACAAGACGGGGAATTTTAACCCCGTCTAATATAAATAATAATGCCTACTCTACTTCAGCATCGATAACATCATCGTCATCTTTTTTCTTCTTTTTTGCAGCCGCATCATCACCAGCTCCAGCATCAGCTTTATCATCTTTAGCATACATTGCTTCTGCTAGTTTATGACTCACTTCTGTCAATGCTTTTACTTTCTCATCGATTTGCTCTTTAGTAGCATTTTCATCTTTGAGTGTCTCTTTTAGTGCATTTACCGCAGTTTCAATTTTCTCTTTATCTTCTGCTTCTATCTTCTCACCCATCTCTGTAAGTGATTTTTCTGTTTGGTGAACAAGTGCATCTGCTTGATTTCTAGCTTCAACACCCTCTTTTCTTTTTGCATCAGCTTCTTTGTTCGCTTCTGCATCTTGTACCATTTTCTCAATCTCTTCATCACTTAATCCTGACGAACCAGTAACTTTAATCTCTTGCTGTTTTCCACTCGCTTTATCTTGAGCTGAAACTGTTAAAACACCATTTGCATCTATATCAAATGTTACTTCGATTTGTGGTACACCTCTTGGACTTGGAGGAATTCCTTCAAGATTAAATTGACCAAGTGATTTGTTATCACGTGCGAACTCTCTCTCACCTTGAACAA
>JAOZKZ010000283.1 GCA_029935075.1 Campylobacterales bacterium | reverse complement strand
CTATAAACTGCGGATAAAAGCTCTAATGATGAACGAACTGACATGGGAGATTTATCTTCACTCTCTATCTCTGTTGCCCCTATGATATACATGTTGTTTGGTCGTGGAACGATATAGATTTTGTATCTTGGATGTAACATTCTTGTAGGTCTTGTAATTTTTACTTCAGGAGCTTCTAGCCAAAAAACTTCACCTCGCACCCCTCGTAAATTTTCAAAATCCTCCTGTGCCCCTAAACCTCTTGCGTCAAATACCCAGTCATAATCTTTTACTAAATCTTCAACCTTATGAATTTTTGTCTCTTGATGCCATGTTACAGAGTGATGATGCAAAAGAAAATCACTAGTGGCTTTCATAAATCTTTGAGCATCTACTTGCCCCTCATAAGGGATGTAAAAAGCTTTGTTGTGCTGTTCTAAATCAGGTTCTAACTCCATGATTTCTTTTTTATTTAAAGTCTTGATGGTAGATGCTTCAGGTACTTTGGATTGTAGTGTTTCGATAAAATGGTCTAACTCACTCAAATCTTGGGGATGTGCAGTAATGATACTTCCTTCAAGTTGAAATGCATCACTTATTCCAATTTGCTCTAACAAAAATGGCCATAAATAGATAGAGCGTTTACCTCTGCCAAAGATTGAAGATTCTGCTGTTTCTAGTTCTGCAAAAAGAGCCAACATTCCTGCTGCTGTAAACCCAGCTGACGCATCTCCATAGGCTTCATCTTCATCAAAAAGTGTTAGTGTATGCCCTTTTTGCAAAAGATTCAAGGCTAAAACTCTTCCCACAAGCCCAACACCTGCTATCGCTATATTCATCTACAATCCTTTTAAAATTTTCACAATCTCTTCTGGTTTCTCATCATCTAACACGGCAGAACAAACCGCCAAAGTATCTGCTCCTGCATCATAAACATCTTGAAAATTACTCGTATCAATTCCGCCAATTGCTACGATATCACAAGTTGCAATTTTTGATAGATTTCTTAATGTTTCAAGCCCAATGACATTGGCATTTTTTTTAGTTTTTGTCTCATACATCGCACCAAGTCCGATATAATCCACACCCATCATAAACGCCTCTTTTGCCTCTTTTTCATTTCCAACCGTTAATCCGATAATTTTATTTGGAAACTTCTCTCTACAAAAATTAAAAGCTAAATCATCTTGCCCGATATGTAATCCATCTGCATCTATAAATTGTACAATGGCAAGATTGTCATTGATGATAAACTTTATGCCTTTTTCATTACAAACTTTTTTATATGCAACAGCTAGTTTCATAAACTCTGCATCACTTGAATTTTTAAGGCGGAGTTGAAACATAGAAACATCTTCTGTTAAAGCTTGGCATGTATGTTCAAAACTATACTTTTCATCACTTATGAGATATATCTTAGACATAGGCATCCTCCAACATAAAAAAATGATTTAAAGGGCTTTGTCCTAAACCTATGGAGTAATTATTGACAATTGCTTGTTGAACATAGTCAATTGCATTTTCACAAGCTTTTGGGAGTTTCAAACCAAGTGCCAATTGTGATGCTATGGCTGAGGCTAAAGTACACCCTGTTCCATGTGTGTTTTGTGTCAGCATTTTAGGATGTTTATACTCAAAAAACTTTCCATCGTGGTATAAAATATCTACCAAATTATCTCCGACTAAATGACCACCTTTTAAGAGTACATTTTGTGCATCTAACTTTATACAAGCTTCTTTCATATCTTCAACACACTCGATAGTTATACCTGTTAAAATTTCTGCTTCTGGTATGTTTGGCGTGACTAAAAATGCCTCTTTTAAAAGTGAGCTTTTTAAAACCTCTAGAGCTTCATTTTTCAAAAGGAAAGTATTATCTTTTGCACTCATGACAGGGTCTAACACATAAGGGATTTTAGATTTTTTTAAAAGTAAATCTACAATCATAACAATTTCATCAGAATTTAACATCCCAATCTTTGCAAACTTTACATCCAAATCACTCACAACTGCTTCAAACTGCGACTCAATTACAGAGATAGGCAAATCGTAAATATCATTAACACCTTGAGTATTTTGAGAAGTAACACTTGTGATAACAGATGCACCATAACAGTTATTTGCTGCTATGGTTTTTAAGTCTGCTTGGATTCCTGCACCTGCTGATGAGTCACTTCCTGCTATTGATAAAACTATCATAATGGCTACTTTTTAACCTCAACATAAACTTCACTGCCATGCTCTTTAAACACTTCTGACATCTCATCCATACCTTGTTGTTTTGCAACATCAACACTTAACTCCAAATTATCTGCATAATCTCGAACTTCTTGAGAGATTTTCATAGAGCAAAACTTAGGTCCACACATAGAGCAAAAATGAGCAACTTTTGCAGACTCCATCGGTAACTCATCATCATGGTACTCTCTAGCTCGTTCAGG
>JAOZKZ010000282.1 GCA_029935075.1 Campylobacterales bacterium | reverse complement strand
TATCTGACAGCTTCTCTTTTATTTAAAGTGGGGATATATTAGTGAGATGTGTATAGATACTTTGAACAATCACGAGGTGCTCCTCAGATGGTAGGTCGGCATGCTCCTTTTAAAATCACTGAAAGCTCACGATTGGTTTGGCTTGAGCTATATCTTGAACTTTTGAAAGATATGGATGCAGACGCTAAATCAGTTGAATCTTATTGGAATTATCTTAACTCTTTTTCTACATGGATGGTAAATACTCCAGATTAAGGGATTTAGGAACTCTTACCAACTCTATCAATGGACTCTATCATCAAAGTATAGTTTTTCAGGGTTTGTTACTATCTTGTCATCTAAGCAGATATGCGTTCCTTTGTCCACTCTAGTATCCATTCCCACTTTCCATATCCACTGTCAGTATTGATATGTCCAGCATTTTTAAGTATGAGCATTTCGATGTTTAACTCTTTAGCTTCTTCTATACTCATATAAGGGTCATTATCCGAAGTGACTAGAAATGACTCTTTTGCATACAGGTTTTTAGGTGCAGTTATTGGAAAAAACTTTTTGATAATGTCTATGTCGCAACTATTTGCAGGAGGAGAAACAAGCAGAAGATGTTCAACTGTATCTATCTCACCCTCCTGGCATAAGTGAAACCACAAAGTACAAGCAAGTGAATGGCAGATAACAATATCAGGTTTGAAGCTGTTTAAAATCTCTTTTATCTGCTTCATTTGTCTGTTTTTATTTGGAAAATGGGGATTGTCAAGCAAGGGAAAACAGACCGTTCCATAATCTTTGGCTACTTCTCCAGCCAGCCAACTTTGCCAATGTGGATAGTCACTTCCACCCCAGCCATGTAAAATAAGTAATTTTTTCCCCAATTTTTTCATAATTATATTATATAGTTTTAAAAATTAGTTCAAGGAGAAACCATGAAAAGAGCAGTAATTTTAAGCCTTTTTGTAGCTTTAGCATTTTCATCTTTAGCACAAGCAGATAAATGGGAAGATAGACAGATAAAAAGAAATAACCATCAGAAAACACATATAAAAAGAGTTGATAGAAGACAGCATGTAAGACCTCATAAAAGAGTGATACATCGTCCATATCGTACACAGTTTAGGCGACCTCACCATGTTGTCAGGTTAAACCATCGTTTGGGTCACCGTATTCATAGACTTCATCGTAATTCATTTCGTTTGAGTGTTGGTGGGCTTGGTTATCACTATCATCGGGGTGCATTTTATAGACCATATCGTAGTGGATTTAGAGTCGTTTTAGCTCCAATTGGTGCTATCATACATACTCTGCCAGTTGGATATGTGAGTGTTCGTTTAAATAACCGAAACTATTACAGATATGAAGATACATACTATGAGCCTAGAGGAAGCAGCTATCGTGTTGTGGAAGTACCAACCCAGTATGTGCAAAATAACAATTGCAACTTAAATTATCAGAGTGATTATCGATATCAAATAGGGGATATAGCCCTAAACCTTCCTGTAGGAGCTATTGAAGTTATCATAGATGGTAGAAGTTATTATGAAGCTGATGGACAGTATTTTTTACAATCTTGGAGAGATGGTAAAAATGTTTATGAAGTGGTTAGAATTTAGCCAACTATAAAATCATTTAATTCAAACTATAATTCTTGGTTATGATATAATAAAATATTATATTTCTTTCTAAATTTAAGAAAGGTTTAATATAAAAAAATGTTATAATAAAAGTCGATTTCAAAATTAGGAGAAATTTTCATGAAAAGAAGAGATTTGTTTAAAATAGCAGGTGTTACAGCAGCGGCTGCAACAATGTCTGCTTGTACAGGATCAACTGTTGGTAGTACATTAGGTGGTATCGCTTCAAGATCAGCAGGTGACTTGCATCCAAAGGGTACTAAGAAAAGATTGGTTGTTGTTGGCGGTGGAATTGGTGGTATGAGTATCGCTAGTAACATCAATGAGGCACATGGTAATGAGGTAGAAGTTATAGTGCTAGAGCAAAATAGT
The DNA here is from genome assembly GCA_029935075.1 of Campylobacterales bacterium. GTDB lineage: Bacteria > Campylobacterota > Campylobacteria > Campylobacterales > QNZT01 > SZUA-1433. Next base: position 423 of record JAOZKZ010000282.1, on the reverse strand, counting down.
CGCTTTCATGCATGCCCTGGATCAAACATACTTTTAACCAAAACAGCAAAACAGTATGTAAAAGAATCAAGTGCTACATCAACTTGGGTATTTGATTATAATAAAAAGCAATCAGAATATAGCATCATTACAAACTGTACTGTTATAGGTGGGGATGTAAAAAATAAAATACTGCATACAACACAAGGAAATATACCATATGACACACTTGTTGTAGCTACAGGTATCACGCATGATGCAAAAAGTCAATTTCCAACATGGGATCAATCAAAACTAAGAAGATTAAAATATGAAACTCCTTCAGCGATGATGGCAGATGCTGGTGAAGAGTGGTCGATCATGAGTGAACGATGGGAAAATCTTATCAGACAAGCTAAGAAAAATCCACAAAAAGCATATCAAATTGTTATAAATGCAACACCA
>JAOZKZ010000281.1 GCA_029935075.1 Campylobacterales bacterium | reverse complement strand
AAGTAAAATCCATCAAATTATAACAGAAGGATAAAATGTATGGCAATAACTGTATATTATGATAAAGATTGTGATTTAAGTATCATTAAAAGTAAAAAAGTAGCGATGATTGGTTTTGGTTCACAAGGTCATGCACACGCTGAAAATTTAAGAGATAGTGGTGTTGAAGTTATCGTTGGTCTGAAAGAGGGTGGGAACTCTTGGAATAAGGCAGCTAAGAAAGATTTTAAAGTTATGAGTGTTGCTGATGCTACAAAAGAAGCTGATGTAATTATGATTTTACTTCCAGATGAAGTACAAGCTGATGTTTATGCCAATGAAATTGAGCCAAATTTAAATGCAGGTGATACTATCGCATTTGGACATGGATTTAACATTCATTATGGTCAAATCAGTCCAAAAGAGGGTATCAACTGTATCATGGTTGCTCCAAAAGCACCAGGTCATACTGTAAGAAGCGAGTTTGTAAAAGGTGGAGGAATTCCAGATCTTATCGCAATATCTCAAGATGCTACAGGAGATGCAAAAGCATTAGCTCTTTCATATGCATCTGCAATTGGTGGTGGTAGAACTGCAATTATCGAAACAACTTTCAAAGATGAGACTGAAACAGATTTATTTGGAGAACAAGCAGTACTTTGTGGCGGCGTAACTTCACTAGTTCAGGCAGGATTTGAGACATTGACTGAGGCTGGATATGCTCCAGAATTAGCATATTTTGAGTGTCTACATGAGCTTAAACTTATCGTTGATTTGATGTTTGAGGGTGGAATAGCTGATATGAGATACTCTATCTCAAATACTGCTGAGTATGGAGACTATGTTAGTGGTAAAAGAGTTATTACTGATGAGAGTAAAAAAGCTATGAGAGAAATTTTAACAGAAATTCAAGACGGTAGATTTGCTAAAGATTTTGTACTAGAGAGAAAAGCTGGGTACGCAAGAATGAATGCAGAGCGTGCAAACTCAAAAGCATCTTTGATTGAAAAAACAGGACGAGATCTAAGAGAGATGATGCCTTGGATTTCAGCAAATAAAATAATTGACCAAGATAAGAACTAAAGAGGTTTTAAAATGGGTGAAGTTATAACCGTTACCTCTGGAAAAGGGGGCGTTGGGAAATCAACACTATCGGCAAATCTAGCAGTAGGTTTGTCGGAGCTTGGTAAAAAAGTTGTAGTGATTGATTTTGATATAGGTCTGAGAAATCTTGATATGATTTTAGGACTAGAAAATAGAATCGTATATGATGTTATAGATGTTATGGAAGGAAGATGTAATCTTTCTCAAGCACTTATCAATGATAAAAAATCTAAAAATCTTTATTTTTTGCCTGCTTCTCAAACGAATGATAAAGATATATTAAATCGTGAAAAAGTAAGAGTTTTACTTGAAGAATTGAAAAAAGATTTTGAATTTATCGTTATTGATTCTCCAGCAGGAATTGAGAGTGGTTTTGAACACTCTATCTTTTTAGCAGATCGAGCACTTATCGTTTCAACTCCAGATGTGAGTGCAGTAAGAGATGCAGATCGTGTTATCGGAATCATAGATGCAAAAAGTGAAAAAGCAAAAAATGGTGAAGAAGTTCTAAAACATGTAATCATCAATAGACTTAATCCGGAAATGGTAGATAGTGGAAGTATGCTTGGCGTTGAAGATGTGTTAAATATACTTGCACTTCCTCTTATCGGTGTTATTCCAGATGATGCTAGTATCATAACTTCTACCAATAAAGGTGAGCCGATTTATTATGATAAAGATTCTATTGCTGCTGTTGCTTATCATAACATCGCTAAACGGGTACTTGGTGAGGAGGTTCCCTTTTTAGATTTAAAATTTAAAAAAGGTTTCTTTAAAAGGTTGTTCGGATGAGCCTATTTGAGCGATTTTTTGGAAAGAAAAAAGATGATTCTGCAAATGTTGCAAAAGATAGGTTGACATTGATGTTAGCACATGAGAGAGCTGATTGTGCTGTTCCTTACTTGGATGATCTTAAAAATGAACTCCTTGCAGTTGTGAAAAAATACACAAAAACTGGTGATGTAAGTATCAAAACTGAACAAAATCAGAATGTTGATATGTTAGAGATAGAGATACAGTTGGGTAACTAATGGGTAGAACCCAATTTATTAAAAATGCATCCATTAGCTTAGTGCTTTTGGGTGTGACTCTTGTTGCTGGTGAACTTTTAAAAAAACAAAATAATAGCAAACAAACTACTTCAGTTAAATTTTTAAAGAGTAATTTTGAAGAGAACAAAACATTAGATGCACAGTATCAAAGTGTGGCATCACAGATAGAAGCATTTATAAAAAAGCAAAAAGCAAGATATCGCAAAACTACAGATAGTAATAAAACTGTAATAGTTGTAAAAGAAATCAACATTACAAAACCAGAAAAAAAGATAACTGAAGCAAATATCACAATTAAGAAAAAGATA
>JAOZKZ010000012.1 GCA_029935075.1 Campylobacterales bacterium | reverse complement strand
ATCCATGTTTGATATCTTCTTTATAGATAGTGCCATCTATCGTTTTTATCTTTAGCAAATTGTTAAATATCTCATCCTCTTTCATGCCAGCATTCATCTTTAACAAACCGCCAAGTGTGCCTGGTAACTTTGAGAGATATTCAAAACCTTTTACATCGTGTTTTTTACAAAACGAAAAGATTCGTCCACTTTTAGATGCTCCGCCAATTGTGAGTAAATTATCTTCTAACTTAATATATTCAAATTTTTTCGAGAGCATTGCAAGTTGTGGTGGATTGTTTGAGACGAGGATATTATTTGCACCACCGATTAGAAAAGTATCTTTGGGTAGTGGCTGTATCTCTTCTATAAGTTCAACCTCTACAATAGGACCAATTTTTATAGAGCTGTATTTAGAAAAGTCAACTGTTTTAGTCAAAATAGAAAGTCTGGAATCATATTAAGAATTTTCGTCGTAAAATCAATCATCATCTGCATCATCCATGGCATAGTAAATATGATGATACCAACAACAATGATAATCTTAGGAACAAAAGAGAGAGTCATCTCATTTATCTGTGTAGTCGCTTGAAAAATACTGACAGTAAGTCCAGCGATAAGACCACCCATAAGCATCGGCAATGCGAGATAAAGTGCTAATTTAAAAGTCTCTACTCCTAAGCCAATTAGTTTTGCTTCCATCTATCTATGCAAACCTATAATCTTGATACTCTTTGGGGATAAGATAATCTCTCACACTCAATTTCTCTTCATAGTACCCAGCCGTATATCCCAACTCAAAAAGCTTATCAATCGCATCAAGTTGTTTATCACTCATGTTGATAGAGTCAGCATTGGCATAAAGCTCTAGATAAGTCTCAAGCTTATCTGCGTCTACTCTTATCAGGTTTCTCTCCATGAGCATCTTTGAAAGTACTTTTTCATTTTTATGGGCAACTTCAACCGCTTTGGTTAAAACTTCTTCATACTCTATCGCCCTCGTTATTGGAAGCGAACGCCTCACCCCCATACCACCAAGTGGAAGTGGTAATCCTCCACCAGAGAGTTCAGTCCAAATATCCCAAAGTTCTCGCTCAACTTCTAAAGAGTCGTTGTATGTCAAGATACTTTCATGGATAAGTACCCCTGCATCTACCTCACCATTTGTAACAGCTTCTTCAATCTCTAAAAAGTTTTTATAAACAATTCTTGCATCAGGGTAAGCTATTTTGAACAGAAGTGCATTGGTCGTATATTTTCCACTCAATGCGACTTTGAAATTTCGTTTTAACTTCACACCTTTTTTCTTGATAAGTTTTGGACCATAACCCTCGCCAAAACTTACAGCAGTTCTTAAAAGGGCATACTCATCTTTGATAAGCGGATAAAGTCCAAAACTAATCGCAGAAATATCATAATGGTTTTCAAGTGCTTTAACATTGAGTGTTTCTATATCAAGTGCGATGTTGTCAAACTGTACATCTTTCATGCTAACCCAGCCAAATTTTATGGCATAAAACATAAAAATATCATCAGCGTCTGGAGAGTGTGCAACGGTTACGATTTTCAAATAAAGCCTTTTTTTTTTATTATTTTATTTTACCTAAATAAAGATATAATATTCTAAACTCAACTTAGGATATTCATGCTTAAAGAAATTTCTAAAAAGCTTACTATGAAGAAGACTTTTTTTGTTACACAATTGGAAAGTTTCTTTAACACTATTTCGCAAGAGTATCAAGAGATTATAAACGCTAAAGAGGTTGAAAACTCCCTTTTACAAGAGAAATTGAGTAAACATGAGATAGATGTCAAAAATCTTGTAGAGATTAAAAACAAACTACAAAAAATTGAAGAAATCGATAAAAAACGCATAGCTTCTCTTCAAGAAGAGGTCAGCAGACTTCGACAAACTAGTGACAACACCTACAACCAAAATCTAGCAAATGAAAACAGAGAACTTAAAAAAAGAGTTGACTCAAAAGATGATAGTGTAGAGCTACATGAGTTAAGAGCAAAAGTCAAACAACTCCAAGGTTTTATCTCTAAAGGTGCAACTGCATATAATGACAATCTTGCAAATCAAAATAGTGAAAATTTGATTAGAGAGATAAGTAAATCACTAAAAAAATAAACTTATATTTCAATTTGAAATATTTTTAACACAAATCAAAAATTCTTGATATGATTGAGTGAAATCAAAAATATTAAGGATTAAAAATGACAGTAAAAGAAGGGAATTTATTAACAATGGCAATAGATGAAAACAAGAAAAAAGCACTAGATTTAACAATAAAACAGATTGACAAAGCATTTGGTAAAGGTGCATTTGTAAGACTTGGAGATAAAGATTTTGAACCGATTGAATCAATCAGTACAGGTTCATTGGGGCTTGATATCGCACTTGGAATTGGTGGTGTACCAAAAGGTAGAGTTATAGAGATTTATGGACCTGAGAGTTCTGGTAAAACGACTTTAGCACTTCAGATAACAGCAGCTTGTCAAAAAGCGGGTGGGATTTGTGCTTTTGTGGATGCAGAACATGCACTTGATGTAAAGTATGCTGGAAATTTAGGAGTTGATACAGATAATCTTTTTGTATCTCAACCTGATTATGGTGAGCAAGCACTAGATATCGTTGAAACGATAGCTAGAAGTGGAGCGGTTGATCTTATCGTTATCGATTCGGTAGCTGCACTTACTCCAAAAGCAGAGATAGATGGCGACATGGGAGATATGCAAGTAGGTCTTCAAGCTAGACTTATGAGTAAGGCACTTAGAAAACTTACTGGTGTTCTTCATAAGATGAACACCACGGTAATTTTTATCAACCAAATTCGTATGAAGATAGGTATGATGGGTTATGGTTCTCCTGAGACTACAACGGGTGGTAATGCATTGAAATTTTACTCATCAGTTAGAATAGATATCAGAAGAATAGCAACTTTGAAACAGGGTGAAGATAGTATAGGAAATAGAGTAAAAGCAAAAGTAGTTAAAAATAAAGTAGCACCTCCTTTTAAATTGGCTGAATTTGACATTATGTTTGGAGAAGGTATCTCTCGTGAGGGTGAATTAGTTGATTATGGGGTTAAACTAGATATAATTGACAAAAGTGGTGCTTGGTTTAGTTATGGCGATAAACGACTAGGACAAGGGCGTGAAAATGTCAAAGCATTGCTTAAAGAAGATCCAGAATTAGCACAAGAGATAGAAAAGGGAATAAAAAGTGCTATGGGGTTAGATGATGTTATGTCAATGCCTGATGAAGAGAAGGTTAAGGACAAAAAAGAGAAAAAATAAAGGAAAATAACAAATGATCTATATTGATGATGTGTATGCTGACGAGGTATTAGATAGTAGAGGTAATCCAACTGTAAGAGCGACAGTAACACTTAGTGATGGAACGACGGCAAATGCTATCGTGCCATCAGGTGCAAGTACAGGGAAAAGAGAAGCATTAGAACTTAGAGATGAAGATGATAGATACATGGGAAAAGGTGTTTTAAAAGCCGTTGAAAATGTAAATACTCTTATCGCAGATGAGTTAGTTGGTGTTTCTCCTTTTAACCAAGCAGAAGTAGATGCAATCATGAAACAACTCGATGGAACTGAAAACTATGGAAACCTTGGAGCAAATGCAGTCCTTGGTGTATCTATGGCAGTAGCAAGAGCATGTGCAAACAGCCTCAATATCCCACTTTACAGATATCTTGGTGGTAGCAATGCTGTTACTATCCCAGTACCGATGTTTAACATCATCAATGGTGGAAGCCATGCAAACAATAGCGTGGATTTCCAAGAGTATATGATTATGCCTATAAACTTTGATTCGGTTAGTGAAGCTTTGAGAGCTTGTGCTGAAGTTTATCATACACTTAAAAAGATCATTGCAGACATGGGTGAGAGTACTGCACTTGGAGATGAGGGTGGATTTGCACCAAATCTAAAAGATAATGAAGAGCCGATAGTGGTTATCATGAATGCTATTGAAAAAGCTGGATACAAACCGGGAGAAGATATATCAATCGCACTAGATGTTGCAGCAAGTGAGCTTACAACTGACGGTGGCTATAAGCTAGATGCAGAAAACAGAGTAGTTAGTTCAGCTGAGTTAGTTGACTATTATGTAGACTTATGTGCAAAATACCCTATCGTATCTATCGAAGATGGACTTGATGAAGATGACTGGGATGGTTGGAAACTTTTAACTGAAAAGCTTGGGGATAAAGTACAACTTGTTGGAGATGATCTTTTTGTGACTAATGAGAAAATTTTAAGAGAAGGAATTGATAAAAATATCGCAAACTCAATCCTTATCAAACCAAATCAGATAGGCTCAATAACAGAAACCATGACAACAGTAAGACTTGCTCAAAGAAATGGTTATACATGTGTTATGAGTCACAGAAGTGGTGAGAGTGAAGATGCATTTATCGCTGATTTTGCAGTTGCTTTAAATACGGGTCAAATTAAAACTGGCTCAACAGCCAGAGGTGAGAGAACAGCAAAATATAACAAACTTTTAGAAATTGAGCAAGATCTTGGTTTTTCTGAATTTTTAGGCAAAGAGCTTTTTTAGTCCATGAGTAAGATAGCAGATGAGATTATAGAAGGTAGTGCGAATGGTCAAAGTGATGGTACTTTTGTCCAAAATCTTCTTATAGTCTTATCTGTTATCATTGCAGCTATCTTCATAGGGGAGACACTTTTTGGAAAAAATTCTCTAGAAGTCTATCTCTCTTTACAAAAAGATAAAAAACACTTTGAAGAAAAAATCAATAAAATCCAATATGAAAATGCTGCACTCCAAAAAGAGTATTTCGAGTTAAAAAGTCTACTTCCAAAAGAAGAAGACAAATGAAAAAAATAGTTTTAATAACACTTTTTTTTCTAATTTCACTATCGGCTAGAGAGAATCCATTTTCACCACAAAACATAGTTGAAAAACCAAAACTAGTACTTCCAAAACTCATAGTAAAAAAACCTATAGAAGTTAAGATCATTGAAAAAGCAGAACCAAAAAAACTTCCAATGAAAATTCCTAAAGTAGAGATAAAAAAAACAATTCCCGTTGTTGCTACTAAACCAATTGTCATCAAACCTAAAAAAGTAAAAAAGAGAAAAGTTCGTAAACCTGTATCAAAATCTAAACTTATTTATAATGGAAAATTTACTAAAATCAGACTCATTTCAAATAGTATCAAAATCGTAACAAAAGATACTATGTTACAACATATAAAGCTCAAACATCCAAATCGTTTGGCAGTTGATTTTGAAAGATTTGATGTGGTTAGTCCATTTTTTAAAAAAATCTATTCTAAAAAAGTAAAAGGTTTAAAAGTCGGTCATCATGACTATTTCTACAGAACTACTTTTACATTGGCTAAAAACTATCGCTATAAAATTATAAAAAAACCTTATGGATATCTCATTAATATCTATTAAGCTCTAATCTGTGTAATATTTTAATTCCTACCATAACGATAATAACCTCAAACAGACTTGCCAAGATAAATGCATAATACTGAAATTGATCAATGCTATTGTTATGATACGCAAGTGTTGCGATAGCGATTAAAAGTGTTAACGGCATCGAATGTGAAAGTGCAAAGTACAATATCTCTCGAGGGGTTAAAAGACCTCGAAGTGAAATTGAAGCAACAAGACGAATAAAAATCATTGCAAATGTTATAAGTAGTGCTTGAAAAACCAATCCATCTGTAAAAAGTGAATCCATGTCAAATGTCGAACCAATGTAGACAAAAAAGATAGGAACTAAAAAGCCAAATCCAAAAGTAGAGAGCTTATGGGGAAGATCTTCTTTATACTCAAAGAAGGTTGCGATAAATACACCAGCGATAAACGCACCAAAAGCAATCTCTAAATCAAGCACAAGCATTACTGCAATCATAAGAAAAAATATTGCCATCGAAAGTCGTATATCTTTTTCATCTTTATCTGAATAGATAGGTATAAGATAAGTTTTAAGCTCAGGATACCACCAAAAAAGAACCCTCAACATTTTAAATATAAAAGCAATTAAAAAGACAAAAAGTATCAAAAGTCCAAGGGATTTATAAAGCTCAATACCTACACCATGTTCTAAGATTGCACCAGTTAGCGTAAGTGCTACGATACTGATAAGCTCCCCTAAAACACCAATCGTCATAGCAAGATGAAGCCATTTTGTATTTTTATCAAACTCCTTATAGAGCGTTACTACCAAACCAATGGAGATAAGAGGCAAAATAACGATAAAAATATTGCTAAAACCTAAAGCTTTCGAGACCAAAAAGGAGAGTAGATAAAGCAGTGCAATATAAATTGCTCCCATTTGCATCGTGGATTTATCCTCTTTTTGGAAGACTCTTAAGTTCACCTCAGAGCCCGCTAAAAACATCAGATAAAAAAATCCAACCTCAGAGATAAGCTCAAAAAGATGGTTATATCCAATAAACCCATAATACCCTGCCAAAGAACCAAGAACGATTTCTAAAGGTGTTGTAGGAATATTTAAAATACGAGAAAGATAAGGAGAGATAAATATAATCACAGAGATTGTGACTATTATCGAGACTTCACTAACCATCGCAGCTTTTTGCTATTTCAATCCCCAAAGACTCAATCATATCAATATCTTTGTTTGGCATTTCCCCACTTGTTGTAAGATAATCACCAATCACAATAGAGTTTGCACCAGCACTAAATATTTCACTCACTCTATCACCAAACATTCGCTCACGCCCACCTGCAACCATGATACGAGAATCTTTTAACTCTTTTTTCATATATTTTATCAAATCAAATGCTTCATCAATATTAAGCGAATTAGATTTTATAGGAAGTGCCTCATTTGGATGAAAAAAATTCATAGCAATTGAAGCAGGTTGAAGTTCTTTTAAAGAAGCAATCATCGAAAGTCTATCCTCATTTTGTTCACCCATGCCAAATATCCCACCACTACAAAGATTTAATCCTGAAGCTTTTGTATTTTCACATGTTTGATATCGTTCAGCCCAAGTGTGCGTAGAACAGATTTGTTTATAATAAGTTTCACTAGATTCTAAATTGTGGTTATAACTTCCAACTCCACAACTTTTAAGCTCTTTTAACTCTTCAAGCGTAGCTGTACCATTACATGCTATGATATTCAAATCAGGAACCGCTTTTTTTACTGCCATTGCAGTTTTTGAAACATACTCTAGTTTTGAATCACTCAGACCTTTGCCTGCTGTAACCAAACAAAAACCTATCGCCCTATTCTCTCTAGCTTGTTTTGCTTCATTTACAACTTCTTCAATACTCTTTTGTCGGTAAGTTTCGATATCAGCATGGTATCTAGCACTCTGTGTGCAAAAAGAGCAATCTTCACTACAGCTTCCGCTAGAAATATTGCTAATTGCACAGAGGTAGATCATGCATCTACTCTATTTTTACATTTTATACACTCAAAAATCTCTTTTTTACGAAGTGTTCTTGAAGCCATGATATAACCACAACCTTCTGCTTCACACTTTTTAGTAGTTGGAGTATAAGTAGAGATAAATTTACATTTTGGATAAGCTGAACAGCCATAAAACTTACCACGACGAGATTTTCGCTCTACTATCCCACTACCACACTCTGGACATGGAACATCGGGAAGAATTGGTAACTCTTTTTTCTCTGTTATATTTCCTTCACCATCGACATTTTGAGTATATTTACACTTTGGAAAACCACTACATGCGATAAACTCTCCGTATCGACCTTTTCTTTTGAGTAACTCTTCTCCACATTTTGGACATTTTTCGCCAGTAGGAATCGCTATCTTTTGACTTTTAATATTTTTCTTTCCATCTTCTATCTCTTTGATAAACGGATCATAAAATTCCCAAAGAACTTTTTGCCAATCTTTCTTACCCTCAGCAATCTCATCTAAATCCTCTTCCATACCAGAGGTAAAACTACTATCTACAATATTTGCAAAATGTTTTTCCAAAAGCTCTATCACTTTAAAAGCATTTTCAGTAGGAATCAACTGTTTTTTTTCTATCTCGATATAATTTCTAGAAGTCAAAAGAGAAATCGTCGGTGCATAAGTAGATGGACGACCAATTTCCAATGACTCTAATTTCTTAATCAAACTTGCTTCTGAGTATCGTGAAGGTGGCTCGGTAAAGTGTTGGTTTGCTTTTAACGAACTCAACTCCACCTCTTTACCTTTTTCAAGTTCAGGAAGAAGTTTATCTTTATCACTTGAGCCTAAAACTCTATAAAAACCATCAAACACAAGCTTTCTACCACTGGCTTTAAACTTTGAACTCTTACTCTCAAAGATAATCGACTGAGATTCAAACATGGCATCTGTCATTTGTGAAGCAATAAATCTATTATATATAAGCGTATAAAGTTTTAACTCATCAGGCTTTAAAAAACTTTTTGCGATTTGTGGTGTAAAAGATAAAATCGTAGGACGAATAGCCTCATGTGCCTCTTGTGCACCTTTTGATTTTGATTTGTAAAATTTCGCCTCTTTTGGTAGGTATTTATCTCCGTAAGAGCTTAAAATGTGTTCTCTTGCACCCTCAATAGCTTCAGCTGCAACATTTAAACTATCTGTTCTCATATAAGTTATAACACCAGTTACACCATTATCAGTTTTTACACCCTCATAAAGTGTTTGTGCAACCATCATTGTTTTTCGAGGACTATATCCGATAACTGATGATGCAGTTTGCTGAATTGTTGAGGTCATAAACGGTGGATTTGTTGAAGTTTTTCTCTGTTTCTTTTCTAAAGAGCCAACTTTAAAACTCTCTTTTTTGATAATCTCTTCGGCATTTTTAGCAACATCTCCAGCAGAGATTGTCATCTTATCAATTTTTTTACCCTCAAACTCAACCATAATAGACTCGATAGTTTTCTCAAAAAGTGCATCTAGTGACCAGTACTCAACAGGAATAAAAGCTTTTATCTCCCTCTCTTTGTCAACTACAATTTTCAAAGAAGAGCTTTGAACACGACCAGCACTCAAACCTTTTTGTATCTTTGAAGCGATAAGTGGGGATAAACGATAACCCACAATTCTATCCAACAATCGTCTAGCTTGTTGTGCATTAACACTATCTAAATCAATCTTTCTTGGATTTTCAAGCGAATGGTCGATAGCTGTTTTAGTAATCTCATGAAAAACGATACGAGGTATCTCTGCAGGGTCTTCACCAATAGCCGTAGCGATATGAAAACCGATAGCCTCACCCTCACGATCCTCATCTGTCGCGATATAGACACGATCTGCTTTTTTCGCCAAACCCTTAATCTCTTTAACGATTTTAGCATGGTCTCTACTTACCCGATACTCAGGGACAAATACCTGATCCTCTACTTTAATCCCAAAAGAACTCTTCGGAAGATCCCGAATATGCCCCTTACTTGCGATAACGGTATAATCTTTTCCTAGAAAGTTTTCAATAGTTCTAGCTTTGGTTGGTGACTCAACGATAATTAAATTTTTCAAATTATTTTTCCATATATGTGTTTTAAAGAAGTATTATACCAAATTTGATTTAGATAATATTTTTTTTTGTATAATAGTTACAAAATATCAATAGAAAGGTCATGATGGGGATAGATACAACTTACCTAAAAAGGTGTATTAGGGCTTTAGATATGGCATATAATACTCTTAAGAAATACTCAGTTGAAGATATTGAACATGATATTTATCGATCGGCTGTCATAAAAGAGTTTGAAATCATCATAGAACAAGTAGGAAAACTTTTGAAAAAATGTTTAAAACCATATTTTCATAGCTCAAAAGCTGTAGATGCTCTTTACTTTAAAGATATTTTTAGAGAAGCTGGAAATCATAGCATACTCAGTATAGATGAGGTTGAACGATGGCTAAAGTATAGAGACAATAGAAACAACACAAGCCACGACTATGGTGCAGACCTTGCAAATAAAACATTAATCTTAATGGAACAATTTATAGTTGATGCAACTAATCTAGCCAATGCAATAGAAAAACAAAATCATGCTACTTAGAGAAAAAGATAAAAATGAAATTGCACTCATCGCAGAACAAACCATAAAAACACCTTCTCAAATCCTTGCATATGGAAGCCGTGTAAATGGAGATGCACATGATACAAGTGATTTGGATTTAGTCATAGTCACAAAAGAAAAAAAACCTCTTGATATAGATGAACTCTTAGATTTTAGAGAGAGTTTGAAGAAATCAAATATCCCCATACTTATACAAGTACTTGACTGGGGTAGAATTCCTGAAAGCTTTCGTGAAAATATTTTAAAAAATTACGAAATACTTTAAATCTAATTAAATGGTTTTACAATATCTTCACAAATTTTCTTCATCTCAGGCAATCTCTCTCTTATCACATCCTCAACTATAGATAAATTTACACCATCATAATCATGGGCTATAAAATTTCTTACCGCAAAAGTACCTCTAATATCATCTTTTGAGAACCGTTCTATAATTTTAAAAGCAGCATTTTGTTGCAATTTCGTAAATTGTTCCGCTATTGAAGTTATACACATCCCACTAATATATCCCCACTTTAAACGAATAAATTGTGTCATAGTGTGAGGCGAAATTCCGAAGGAGCTACTAGTAGCTTCAAGGATTTTCAACGAAGCAATATGATGCAATTTGTTCGCCCTACGGGTAAAAGATAAGCTATCATCTATTTCGTTAAACTATTTTGAAGCTACCAGTAGCTCCTGCAATAGTTTGCCTCGTAGATGACAGCTTATCTTTTATTTAAAGTGGGGATATATTAGTGGGATGTGTATAAATGCATCAAGATAGCAGGTTTATAAATATCATCATCTTCCAAAGCTTGGACTATTAAACCATCGTTTTTCTTGATGATAATATCAATACTATCAATCTTTTCTCCAATTAAAACTATCTTTCTAAGATCTTTTTCATCATACATATATCGCCCCTTTCAATACATCTCTGTTTTTTAATCCAGATTCATCACACAGATCTATAACACTACCAAACTCTCTTTGCATTTTTTTACGAAGTTCGTCAAGATATATAAATGCCTGAAAGTTAGGATGATTTTTCTTAAACTCATCAGTTGTACAAATCACAATATCAACATCACTAGCAATATCCGCCTTTTCATCAGCAAAACTTCCAAATAACCCAATCTTTGAAATACCCTCACTTTTTAAATCAGGCTTCAACTCTTTTAAATATGCCAATATAGCTTCTTTATCCAACCTACTACGCAAAACTAACCCTTTTTAACTTTTACTTCATTATATCATATTTATAAAAATCAAAAATACTTCATAAAAATCATAATCAATTCAAATAGTACAAATAAGGTAAAACTTTACACAATAAGGGTTAAGTTTCTTTACTTTAGTACGATTTAGTTTGTAAGAAGCAAGGAAGCTATCTTAAATACACAAAACAAAAGGATTTACAATGGGTTTTAGAATAAACACAAACGTCGCGGCAATGAGTTCACATATGAATTCGGTTAACAATAACAGAGGTTTAGACAAGTCACTAGCTAGTTTAAGTTCAGGTCTTAGAATCAATACTGCAGCTGATGATGCTTCAGGTCTTGCGATTGCTAACCAACTTAAATCTCAAGCAAATGGTCTAGGACAAGCTATCAGAAATGCAAATGATGGTATCAATCTTGCTCAAACAGCTGATGGTGCGTTAGAAGAATATACAAACATTATCAATACTGTCAGAACAAAATCTATACAAGCAGCATCTGATGGGCAAAATGACTCTTCTAGAGCAGCAATTCAAAAAGATATTGATAAACTTCTTGAAGAAGCAAACAACATCGCTGGCTCAACATCTTTTAATGGTCAAAAACTACTCTCCGGTGGATTTTCAGATAAAGAGTTCCAAATCGGTGCTTATTCAAATGAAACAATTTCTATGAATATTTCGGATACTAGAACAAATAAAGTAGGACTTACTACTAGAAGTGATTTAACACTAGATAGTGATCAAGGTGGTACAGTTCAACTTAACCTAAAAAGTATTTCTTCAGGTGAAACTATCGCATTGAAAGAGATAGATATACAGTCTAACAACAAAACTGAAAATGGGGTAGGTGCACTTGCTGAGGAGATTAACAAATATAGTGATCGTACTGGAGTCAAAGCAAAAGCAGTTGTAGAAACAACAACAACAGGTGCTATATCAGCTGGATCAACTGGAAGTGATTTTGCTATCAATGGTATAAATATTGGTGCAGTCTCAGTAGAATCAAATGACAATAGTAACTCTCTAGTTACAGCAATCAACTCAAAAACTTCTAAATCAGGAGTAACAGCATCTTTAGAAGCTGGTAAACTTACACTTAGTTCAAATGATGGTAGAGCTATCAAAGTATCAGGTGGTGTTGATGGTGTTATGGGTGGTAGTGCTAAAAGCATGAGTACAGTTGGTCATATAGAATTAGTACAGAGTGGTTCAGCAGACTTTCAGATAAATGGTATTGGAGCAGGTGCCGTTACTAATAAACTTACTACAGCAGCAGATGTAGTGACAGCACAAGATTCGACTATTGCTTCGGGTTCGACTTTAAAAGCTGACAGTATATTAAAAGTTGGATCAACAACAGGTGCAAATATTATTGCAAAGGCAGATGTTGTTACGGTTGCTAATAGTACACTTAAAGCAGGAAGTACGATTAAACTTGATTCAGTATTGAAAGCGGGTACAGAGGTTGGTGGTACTACAACAGTAAAAGCTGATACTACATTAACACAAGATGCTTTTCTATCTTCAGGCTCTACACTCAAATCTGGATCAGTGCTAGGTAAAGATTCTATCATTCAACAAGATTTTACAGATGGTACTAATACTTTTACAAAAGGTCAAGTGCTGAATGCTGACTTTACAACTACTGCTGATTTAACACTGACATCAGATATGACTAATAAATTTACAGCTGGTGGTGGGGCAGCAATAAAAGCTGATAGTACACTTCAGTCAAGTTCTGTTTTAGGTGCTGATACGACAGCAAAAGTGGATGTGACAGTTTCAAATGATATGACATTAAAAACTGGAAGTACGATTAAAGCTGATTCTACACTTATCGCTGGTAGTTCAATAGGTGGTGATACAACAGTAAAAACAGATGCAAATACCTATCTTTCAAGTAATTTACAAGCGGGTAGTACACTCAAAAGTGGTTCAGTTTTAGCAGCAAGTTCGACCATTGGAGGGGAAACACAAGTTGCAGCTATTACAGCAACCAATTTTACCGAAGATATGGCTATGAAAGCTGGTAGCACTATAGGTTCTGGTACAAAGTTTGCAGCAGGTACACAGCTGAATCAAGACATGGTTTTAGGTGGACAAAACTATAAAGCTGGCGATATACTTGAACAAGATCGTGCAAGTGCTGCTAATATAGTACTATCTGAAGATATGGTGTTAAAAGGAAGTGCAACTGCTACACTAGCAGCAAATACAAAAATCATGACAAACACTGAAAACTCTGGAAGTGTTGGAGTAAGTGATGGTGAAATTTCAAGTCTTGCTGATATTGATGTTACAACTAGAGAAGGTGCAATGAAAGCTATCGATACACTTGATGCTGCACTTAAAAACATAGATAGTATCAGATCTGATATCGGTTCTACTCAAAATCAACTTGAATCAACTGTAAGAAACATCTCTGTAACACAAGTAAATGTTACAGCAGCTGAGTCTAGCATCCGTGATGTTGATTTTGCAGCTGAGAGTGCTAACTTACAAAAACATAACATCCTAGCTCAATCAGGTGTTTATGCGATGAGTCAAGCAAACTCTGCTCAACAAAATGTAATGAGATTGCTACAATAGTAACGCTCTAGGAGGTGGTGACTTTTAGTCCCACCGATATGATTTTCAAAAGCCTTCGGGCTTTTGGGAATACGCTCTTCAACTTGACAACTTCCAATTTTCTTTAATACCATCTTTTTTAAATTTATGCTAAAATAAATGAAAAATAGATTTGAGGTAAAAATGCATTATATAAACCATATATCAATCGATCATAAAAAAATGCTTGGAAAACCGTGCATCAAAGGTACAAGAGTTACAGTAGAACAAATTTTAAGAAAACTATCTGATGGAATGGATATAAAAGAACTAATCATATCTTTACCCTCTCTAACTCCTGCAGATATTCGTGCTGCTATGGCTTATTCTGCTGATATGATAAAGATGGAAGAGTCTCTTGCGAGTTAACATTGTTGCAGATGAAACTGTTATCTCTATAGCAAAAGAAGAGAAAGCAATTTTGTTAACAGAAGATTCTGATTTTGGAGAGTGGGTATTTGCTCATGGTATCAAAGATATTTGTGTCATTTTTATGAGATACCACTATAGTGAAGTAGAACTAATCACTAAACATCTTCTAAAGCTTTTACAAAATGAAAAATATAATTTTGAAAATAGCTTTTTTGTTTTAACAACTACCAAAGTAAGAATACGAAATATATAACTTAGTTTGGTGTTTATGCAATGAGTCAAGCTAACTCTGCTCAACAAAATATAATGAGATTGTTACAATAGTAACCTCAAAGGAAGTGGCGACTTTTAGTCCCACCGTTAGGTTGAACTAGATAGAACTTTTAAATCCTCTATCAACATCTTTACCTCTTCAGATTTTTGCATGTAGTATGAAGAAAATACAAAGTACTGTATAAAATCATTTAGTGACTCCTCTTTTTTATAAAATGAGGTAAATGTATCTTTAAACGCTTCATCATTTTGCATCACTGAAAAGCTAAGAGAAACGCTTTTAGCCAATTGTGCATAATCCACCACAAAAAGAGACAATCTAAAAAGCTCTATATCATCCTCTACGATTAGGTAAGTTGATGGTGTATCTATATTTTGATGAATCATCGGGATATGTGTCGCAAGCCCTGTCCCAAAAAAGATTACTTTTTGAATCTGGCAAATATCCTCTTTTGGTGGTACAACACTCTGTGCATATGCAACGCTGTCTTCATCATATAAAAACAGTCCACTCTCCAACTCTTTTACATCAAAATATCCCTCATCAGTATATTCTAATGCGTATTTTTCTTTATAATGTTTAGCATCTATAGCAAAATCTAACGAAGTGATTTTATAAAAAAGTTCAGTTTGATTTTTTTCAAAGTATGTAAGATTGTTTTGGTAGGTTGTAGTAACTTGATTTACAATTGTATTTGCACTCATATAATTTCCTTAAAAGTCTATATAAAGAATAAAAGCACAAACTATTCCATCATTTCACAAAACTCTTGACTGCTTACAACCTTTATATCAGAAGCATAAAACTCTTTATCATTTGAGATGATGACATCACAGCCCTCTTTTTTAGCAAGTATATACTGCATCGTATCTTCTAAATCTTTGTAATTTTTGTCCTCTTTCATAAGAGAGCAAGTTTGGGCTACTTCTTTGTTTGAAATGTCAATAACTTTTAGGGTTTTATTTACTTCTGCTATTTTATCAAGTATCAAATCTTTATCAAATTTTCTCCCGACATGATAGAGTGTAGTGATAATATCACAGCTTGTAAAAAGTTGTATACCTATATCTTTTAAAATATACTCATAGCTTTTAAAACTATAGACATGATTAGGTCTATTTGTACTAAAAGTATCTAAAAGAATATTTGCATCTAAAAATATTTTTTTATACATCCATAGAAGCTTTTATAGACTGAATACTTTTACCTACGAAAGCATCTGGAAAACTACCAGCAAAACTATATAATGCATCTAATTTCTCTTGAACACTTATCTCTTTATATTCCTCTTCTATCAAATTTTTCACAACTTTGGTTTGAGTGATACCATCTCTTTTTGCTAACTTTTCAAGATGCTCTGCCGTCTCTTGATCAAATATAAAATTTTTTCTAACTGTCATGATAGACTCCTTATATGTATGATATCACACATATACTTCTATACATATAAAGATATACTCACGCTAAAAAAGAAATTATGTTGCTATTATCTGCTATTTATAATATAATACTTATATGAGTAATGAAGGATAAATTATGAAGAAATACTTAAGTAAATTAATCTTGATTTTTATCATGTTGTTTGGTGCAACCACCATACATGCACAAAATTCAGCGGATGAAACACAGCGGATGGAAGAGTTAGGTCAGATGATGGGGAAAATGCAAGAGCAGATAAAAGCAAATCCGAACATGACGCCCCAAGAACAAAAAATGCTTATGATGCAGATGATGAATCAATCACAAACTGGGCAAAGTATGTTACAAAAACAGAAAGAACAGATGCCTAAGATTCTTAAACTTTTAAAAATAAATAGAGCATGTCTAGGAAAAGCTGATACAAAATCAGATGCAAAGGCATGTGAGAAAGAGTCAAAAAAATTGGCTAAAAAACTAGGGATAGAAGAAGATTTTCACGATGAAGATGAAGAGAATTTTGTTTGGAATGAAAATGAAAAAAAACAATCCTTAGCTGACATGGATGAGGGAATTAAGCATATAGAGCATTCTCTTCCATGTATAAAAAAAGCAAATACTATGTCTGATATGATGCAGTGTTCACAGAGTCAATAAGAAATCTTTTGATACAATTATAATAATTATAACAATAAAGGGGAAATTATGAGAAAGATATTGATACTTGCAATTGTTTTTAATTCTCTACTCTGGTCGGCAAATGCTGATAGTGAAAAAGAAAAAAGACTTAAAAAACAGATTGAGATAGAGATGGAAAATGAGAAAAAATACTCAAGAGAACAAACTTTTTATTCAGAAAAATATTATGATTTTAAAGGTTCTGAAGTCAATAAAGAAACTGTAGAATCAATTGAAGAGATAGAGCCTTTAGAGTTTGATATGGATTCTGTTTACGATTAAACTCGGTATTTATCCCGTGGGTAATCATGGCACTTCACATTAGTTTTTTCCAATTCTCTAAGCACGTCTTTTGCTATCCATGTTGAGGTAGAAGCGTTTTTTTCTAACATCTTATTTGCTGTTTCTATTGCTAACATATGCAAATCTCTGTTTCGTTTTCCCATCGCTCTTAATGCCCATGATATTGCTTTTTTGACATGGGTTCTCTCATCTTCACACTCTCTTAAAATGATAGGAATAAAAACTTTAAAGATAGAATTTTGAGCATATTTGTCTGAAGTTACTAAACTTGCCATTAAAACAAACCCTGCCCTTTTTGTATAAAGCTTTTCACTCTTTGACCACTCGATAGTTTTATGAAGTGCCCACATGTTTTTTATAAATAATTTCATACAAAAACTATCGCATATTTCCCAACTGTCAAAACCCTCTGAGAGATAATCCATCATATCTTCTGTTAAATTTTTAGGGGTATAAATCTTAGAGCATAAAATCTTTGCTTCATAGATACCTGTATCAAAAAGTGCAAGGGCAAGTTCATCATCTTTTCCTATCTCTTTTGCCAAAACATCAAAATCTTTGTGGTAAATACCCAAAGAGTTTTTAGGGTCAATTCCAAACCGTTCTTTTTTACTCTTAATTACATCAGGATTGGCTAAGTTATGCAGTCGGTTCATAGTCTTTTCAAGTGTCATGGTTTATTCTATCATGTTACAATGAGAAATGAAATTATCCGATTTAAAACTAAAGAGTGATTATCTCTCACTTGATGATATATTTTACCACGAGGTCAAACCCCAACCACTAAACACTCCACACCTCATTTCTGCTAATCCCGATGCAGCAGACTTGATAGGATTAGAGCATGATGAATTATACACGGACACATTTGTAAATTTTGTCAATGGAAAACTAAACATACCTCATCAGCCTTATGCCATGTGTTATGCAGGACATCAGTTTGGGTTTTTTGTTCCTCAGCTAGGAGATGGACGGGCTATCAATCTTGGGAAAGTAAATGGTTGGAATTTACAACTAAAGGGCTCAGGAATTACCCGATATTCTAGAAGCGGAAATGGACGAGCAGTTCTTCGCTCTTCTATCCGTGAGTACCTCATGTCAGAAGCCATGCACGGGCTTCATATCCCTACCACAAGAGCTTTAGCCATCATTGGTTCTACTCATAGAATCTATAGAGAGGATTGGGAAAGTGGAGCGATAGTTCTTCGTATGTCTCCTTCTTGGATACGATTTGGTTCGTTTGAGTATTTTTACCATGCAAAAAAATATAAAGAGCTTGAACAACTCGCAGACTACACCATAAAAGAGAGTTTTCCACATCTTATTGGCGATAAAGATGCCTATATCAAAATGTTTACAGAAGTAGTTGAAAGTACAGCTACCATGATAGCCAAATGGATGGGTGTAGGATTTAACCATGGCGTCATGAACACGGATAACATGTCAATCTCTGGACTTACTATCGACTATGGCCCCTTTGCTTTTTTAGATGAGTATGACTTTGATTATATCTGCAACCATACAGACCAAGGCGGACGATACAGTTTTGGAAATCAACCACAAGTGGGAAAGTGGAATCTTTCGATGTTGATGAATGCCCTCTCGCCACTTGTAAACATTGATAAGATGCAAAAAATTCTTGAGAGTTATGGCGATATATTTAACAAAGTGCATCTCCAGATACTTCGTGATAAACTTGGATTAGAAACAAGCCATGAAAAAGATACAGAGTTACTATCAACACTTTTTGCTTTTATGCAAAATCAGCGAATTGATTACACCTATTTTTTTAGAACACTTAGCAATTATGATGCTGATAAAGAAAAACTTCTCTCAATTTGTATGATGAAAAAACCGCTCCAAGATTGGCTTGATGTATATGATGCAAGATTAAAACTTGAGAGTAGAAGCACTGAGGATAGAGTAAAAGCCATGCTAAAAACAAATCCCAAATATGTCCTAAAAAACTATATGTTACAAGAGGCTATCGACAAAGCAGATGAGGGAGATTTTTCAGGAGTTCGAGATTTGATGATATTGGCTCAAGCACCATTTGAGGAACACAAAAAATTTGACCACTATGCAAAAGAGACACCTTTAAAACATAAGAATCTTAAGTTATCATGTTCGTCTTAACCAAGGAGTTTAACACTATGAAGTATTTTTTATTGATAACAATCACACTATTTTTAACAGCATGTGGAAGAGGTTCTGATACCCCACCAAAAGCCTCTGAAAACTTTAAAACTGAACATTACGTCTCACAAACAGATGAAAACAACCACACAATTATCGAAGACCTAAGCCAAAACCTACTTTTTGTAAACGACAAAAAAAGTTGTGAAGCAATCCATAAAGGAGATTCTGATGCACTAGGGCATGCCACTCGTTTTTGCGACAACCTTCAATTTTATGGATTTGATGATTGGCGAGTTCCTACACTAGGAGAGATACAAAACAACTCAAAAGGTATGGACGATGAAGGGCTTATCCCTTACTTCACATTCCCTCAATGTAAACGAATCACAGGCATAAAAGATGATGGAACACTAGGAGCGATAAATACTCATAATGTATCTCCAAAATTTGAGGAAGTTCCACTTTTACTTCCAGCAGGAGTAAGATGTGTTAGAGATTAAAATTTTCTTTGTATAGAGAGTGTGATATTTCTAACTATCACATTTTCATTGAGTTTTGGAATCTCCGTAGCTTTTGAATGAGCATACTTTAACATGATATGAAACCCATTAATTTTTTTACCAACACCAGCCATGTAAGTCTCTTCAAACTCCATGCCATGATGTTGAACTCTCAACCCATCGTCCATAACAGAAAAAACTCTTTTGCCCAAAAAAGCAGCAAAACCTGCATTGTAACTTTTGTAAGTTGCATGAAGTTTTATACCTTGTGTAAAATAAAATTTTCTAGCATTTTTACTCAAAGGATTGTTTCTATAATTTTTAAGTCTTAGGTATTTTGTAAGTAAAGTTGTTTTTGTTTTTAATGCTCCAAAGCTCTGTTTAAACGAAGCACTCACATCACTTTGATAAATGGTAAACGGCTTATAATTACTAAAAAACTGTGCAAAATGGATATTTTTATAAGTCACACCTACTCCATAAACATGTCCACCATCAGTTTTCACTAAATTGTCATCAATAGTGATATAGCTGGTTTGCATAAACAGATTCTCTTTTAGTTGATAAATATATTTAAATGCATATTTACTAACTTCTAAGTCTTTTGGAAGTGGTGGTTGAAAAGTATCTGTAGCTGTCTTTTCATAACCAAACATAAATCTATGTTTATCTACATGGTGTGTAAGCCCAAGTCCATACCGAATCCCCTGCTCTTTTTGGGTTGAGTTTGAAAAGTCTAAATTATGAAATTCTACTTTATAGCCTGTTGAATCTTTTGCCAAAATAATCGTAGCAGACAACAAAAGTAACACAATTAATTTTTTCATATTATTTTCCTTATGATAATTATAATATAACTTGACTTATGAACATATGTTCGTTATAATACTTTCGATATTTGAACATATGTTCATAATATAATAGGTTTTAAGGATATTAGATGCAATCTGGAAGAAAAAAGCTGACTCGTAACATCGAAAAAGATCATACCAAAGTCTGTTTTAAGCCATGTGGGGTGAGGGGTGCCTCCTTGGAAAAAATGGTATTAGGTATTGATGAGATGGAAGCGATACGACTTAGTGATTTTGAAGGATTGTATCAACAAGAGTGTGCAAATCGGATGGGGATATCACGAACAACTTTTTCTAGGTTGATTGAAAGTGCACACAGAAAAATTTCGGATGCTTTACTTCATAATAAAGCAATTTCGATTACAAAAGTATAGAGGAGAAGAAAGAATGAAGTTAGATAAAAGATCGCTTGAACATTTTCCAGTACAGCTTTTTGCTGTCATCATGGGAGTTTCGGGATTAGCGATTGTTTATGCAAAGGCATATCATTTGATAGATATGCCTTATTGGATTTATGGGGTGCTACTTTTTATAGATACGGTACTATTTTTAGGGATTTTTACAGCTTACATGTTGAAATGGTTATATTATCCGCAGGCGGTAAAAAAAGAGTTTTACCACCCTATCAAGAGTTCCTTTATGGCTGCGATTTCTGTCAGTTTTTTACTGGTCTCTATCGCTTATTATGATTTTGCACCTACTGTTTCGATACTGCTTTGGTGTATAGGTGCACCTATGCAACTGCTTTTGACTTTGATAGTTATTCGTTACTGGATACACAATGATTTAAAAGTTGTGCATAGCAATCCTGCATGGTTTATCCCAATCGTGGGAAATGTACTTGTACCAGTTGTAGGAGTAGAAGCAGCACCTATTTATCTGTCGCTATTTTTCTTTGCGATTGGACTATTCTTTTGGATTGTACTATTTACCATTATGATAAATAGAATTATATTTCATCATCAACTTGCAAAAAAGCTTATGCCGACACTTTTTATATTTATCGCACCACCTGCTGTTGGGTTTGTGAGTTATTTTCGTATCACAAATGGAAGTATAGATATGTTTAGCATGTTTTTATATTTTGTAGCACTTTTTACTTTGTTTCTACTTCTGTTTATGGTTCGTATGTTTGATACTAGAGAGTTTTTTATCTCTTGGTGGGCATATACATTTCCATTGGCAGCAGTTACTATCGCAACACTTTTAATGCATATGGCATTAGGGAGTACGATAACTTATATAGGTTCAATCATTTTAATAATTCTTACTACATTGGTCGTAGGATTTGTAACATTTAAAACAGTTCAAGCTTGTAGGGCTGAACAAATTTGTATTTCAGAGGAAGAGTAATGAGTAATAATAGAGGAATTTTTATAGGGGCAATTTTAGGTTTGGTTTTTAGCCTATTTGTATCAGGTTTAGCATTTAAAGTAGCGGCACCAAAGATGTTTTTTAAAGAGGTAAGCGTGCCACATGATTTTGATAAAACAGTAGAGATGATTCAGAGTCGTATCAACAAACAAGATGGTTGGCATGTTACAGATGTGATAGACCAACAAAAAGAAGTTTTAGACAATGGCGGTGCAGATGTAGGAAAGATTAAAATCATCAAATTTTGTAATGGAAAACTTTCAGGAGAGATGCTAAGTGCTGATAGCAGTAAATTTATGGCGGCTAAAATGCCTCTGAGTATCGCTGTTTATGAAAAAAGTGATGGCAGAGTGACGATTGGACTTATGAATGGATATGTAATGGCTAGGCTCTTTTCTGGAACAAGAGAGGGCGAGATTATGGAAGAAGTAGTTAAAGATATAGAAGAGATTTTAGGTTTTTTACACTTTAGATTTACGATATTTTAGAAGGATTAAAAATGAAAATAGCAATACCAATAAAAACAAATAAAGAAAATTCAGCAGTAGCACCACTTTTTGGCAAAGCCAAGTGGTTTGCTTTTGTGCAAGATGGAAAAATCAGTATAGAAAAAAATGAATCTCAAGGTGGGGCAAATGTTGTTGAGTGGTTATTGAGATGTGGCGTTAGCTCTCTGATTATTCAAAAAATGAGTAACCCTCCTTATCAAATGGTTAAAAAAGATGGAAGAATTACGGTTTTTTATGCAGGAGATGAGCGAATTGAGCTAGATGCGTTGATAAAAAAATATGAAGATGAAGTGTTAACGATAGTAGATGACAGCAATGAAAGTGATATTATCAAAGACCATCAGAGACAACATCAAAATAGATAAAAAATTTAAAGGAGCATGTATGAAAATAGCTTTTACAGCAACAGGAAATAATTGGGATTCTAAGATGGATCCAAAATTTGGCAGGATGAAAATGTTGATGATGTACGATGAGGGGACAAAAGAGTTGCAAGTTATTTCAAATAAAGAAAACCAAGAGATTGAAGATGGAGCTTGTTTGCAAACAGCGAACAAGGTAATTGATTTTCATCCTGCTGTTATCATTACAGGAAATAGACCAGAACAAAAAGCATTGGAAGTTTTAAAAAGATTTGATATTAAAATGTATGTTGGAGCTGGAGAGATGACACTCAAAGAAGCATATGAGGCATACAAAGCTGATAAATTAACAAGATTTGATAAAGTATAAATCTTGAATATTACAATAACACCTATCGCTAGAATTCGTTCCCCGTATTGTGACTTGGTCAATATGCCAGTACAGCCTAAAGGGGCAAAAGAGTGCTATGCAACAATTGAATTTATTAAAGAGTTTCAAGAGGGACTCAAAGATTTGGATGGTTTTTCACATGTCTATCTCATCTACTATTTTCATAAAGTAAAAGAGCCAAAACTAAGTGTGATTCCATTTAACGATATGACACATACACATAGAGGAGTCTTTTCGACAAGAACACCGATGCATCCAAATAGCATTGGTCTTTCAGTTGTGGAACTTGTTAAGGTTGAAAATAACATCGTGACTATCAAAGGTGTTGACATACTTGATGGCACACCTCTTTTGGATATCAAACCTTATATCGAAAACTTTGATAAGGTTGAGGGTGAAGTAAAATCAGGCTGGATGAAAGCAAGTTTAGAAGAAGTAAACAATAAAAAATCTGATGACAGATTTATACAAGGATAAAAAAATGATGCCATTTTCGGATGAAGAGATTTATGGAGCGGTAAAATACAATTTACCAAAAACAAGTGAATATGTAAACTCACATGGTGGGGGAGTTAAGCTCTTAGGTGTAAAAGATGGAAAAGTTTATATAACACTAACAGGTGCATGTGGTGGTTGTTCGATGAGTTTGATGACTACAAAGATGGTTATTCAAAAAGAGTTGAGGATTTTAATTCATCCAGAGCTAGAAGTGATGAATGTTGATG
>JAOZKZ010000280.1 GCA_029935075.1 Campylobacterales bacterium | reverse complement strand
ATCTTTGATTCTCTTTCAGTCATACTCTACTCCTAAGGTTGTATTATTATACCATTGCCTCCTCTAGCTTACGAATCTGACAAACCTATTAAGAGGCGGTTATGCTTCCTTCAAAAATATATTTACTACTCCCAACTATTAACATGCTATAATATTTAAGAAACTAAAAAGGATTTCGATGCAAACTGTAACACTGCAAATAAAAGAAGATCGACTTGAGCAGTTTTTAAAAATTGTTGATGGTTTAAAAAAGGATATGATTGAGCATTGTGTGGTATCAACAGATGAAGATGCAGAGTATTTAAACTCTGAACAATTCAAAAAAGATAAAGAGATGTTAAATTCTCGGCTAGAAGATATACATAATGGCAAAGCAATCCTCCTTACCGAAGAACAGTACAGAGATAAAATGGATAAATTTACAGCACATTTAGAACAAAAATATGCAGATTGTTAAAGATGAACGATATTATTTAGATTTAACAGAAATAATGGACTTCATCGCTCGTGATTCAGTTCAAAGAGCAATACTTTTTCAAACTGACTTAGATATATCGATAGACAATATAATAAATTTTCCTCTAAAATATAGAAAATCAATCTATTTTGATAGTGAAAATATAAGAGGTTTAATTTTTAAAGGGTATGTTGTCCCTTATGAAGTTGATATGAACAGTTCAACTATTACAATTTTAGGTATTGTAAAGTGGAAAGCGACTTTTTAATTTTATAATATAGGAGCAATAATCTACTACCACCACATAGCCATCATCGGCTCACCCTTATCTCCACTCACTTACGAACACGACCAAACCATCGAAATAGGCACGCTTGTTGAAGTTAGTCTTAGAAATAAATTAGTTCAAGGAATTATTTATTCACATTGTGAAAAACCTCAGTTTACATGTGAAAAAGTTAAGGCAATTTTAGATTTTAGTTTTAATGAAAAGTATATGAAAATCATTAAGTTTATAAGCCAATACTACTCATGTTCACTTGGAGATGCAACAAAACTATTTATCCCATTTAAAAAACAAATCCCTTCACAAACACAGCTGATAGAGACAGAGATAGAACTCTCATCTGAGCAACAAAAAGCTTATGACTTTGTTTTGGATAATAAAACCTCATTACTTTTTGGTGATACAGGAAGTGGAAAAACAGAAGTTTATATGAAGCTTTTTGAAAAGATGATAAATGAGGGAAAATCTTCTATATTTTTGATGCCAGAGATTTCACTTACTCCTCAGATGCAAAAGAGGCTTAAAAATCATTTTGGGGATTTGGTTGAGGTTTGGCACTCAAAAGTTAGCAAAAAGAGGAAAGCGGAGATTTTAGAAGGAGTTCGTTGTGGTCGGGTAAAAATTGTTGCAGGGGCTAGATCATCACTCTTTTTACCATTGGAAAATATCGGCTTGATTGTTGTGGATGAGGAGCATGATGATAGTTATAAAGCTTCAAATCGACCTCGCTATCATGCTAGGGATACTGCCATCTACATGGGACAGGTTTTAGGTGCGAAAGTTCTTTTGGGTTCTGCTACACCGTCTTTAACCTCTTATCATAAATTTCCCCATTTTCGTCTCAAAGGTACTTTTTTTGAGGGTTCTAAAAAGATTCATTTTATTCCAGAAGCTAGAGAAGTTAGTGAGAGGGTTTTTGAAGAGGTTGGGAGTGTGTTGGATGCAGGCAATCAAGCAATTATCTTTTTGCCAACTCGTGCGAATTACAAATACCTCACATGTTTTGAGTGTGGAAAGTATGTTGAGTGTCCATTTTGTAGTGTTGGCATGAGTATCCATCTTGGGAGAAATGCCCTTCGTTGCCACTACTGTAACTATGTTGAGAGGATTCCCACACAGTGTCCCACATGTAAAAGTGAGAGTTTAAAAAGTAATCGAATAGGAACGGCACAAGTTGTTATGGAGTTAAGTGAAAGATATCCAAATAAAAGTTTTTTCAAATTTGACCGTGATGAAATTACCACCGAAACAAAACTAAAAAAAGCACTAAAATCTTTTAATGATAGAGAGATAGATGTATTGGTTGGTACACAGATGTTAAGTAAGGGGCATGATTACCATGATATAAAACTTGTTGTGGTTTTTGGAATTGACTCGATACTTGCACAAGCTGATTTTAGAGCTCGTGAAAGGGCTTTGAGCCTTTTGCTTCAAGTCGCTGGTCGGGCAGGGCGAAAGGGTGAGGGGAAAGTGTTGGTTCAGACTTCAAATAGAGAATTTTTTGAACACTACATGGATGATTATGAACTGTTTTTAAAAGATGAGTTGCCATATCGTCAAGAGCTTTATCCGCCTTTTAGAAAGTTGATGAAGTTTCTAATAAGTCATAAAAATGTTTACAAAGCAAAAGAGACTTTAGAAAAACTGCAAGTTACTCTTGAAAATGTAAAAGATGTTGAAGTCATAGGTTTTGGTGAAGCACCGATAA
>JAOZKZ010000279.1 GCA_029935075.1 Campylobacterales bacterium | reverse complement strand
TAAGGTTTCATCAGATATGCAGATACATTGCTCTTTTGGGCATATTGGAGCATCTCTTCGGTGGCATGTCCTGATAAACAGATGATTGAAATATCAGGATTATTTTGATAAATTTCTATTGCAGCTTTACATCCGCAACTTCCATTATCAAGTAACGCGTCCATAAGTACCAAATCAGGTTTGGTTTGCAGTGCTTCTTTAACAGCATCTGACCCTTCAGTTATGATACCTATTATCGCATACCCTTCTTTCTCTAACATCTCTTGAAGATAAGTTGCAGAGATAAGTTCATCTTCTACAATAAGTATGCTTTGTCTATTTTTCATAGTTAATTCTTTCAAAATAATATTAATACATTTTAACAGAAAAAAATTAATATTATTTTAAAATATATAATAAAATCTAGTTTTATTATGAAATATTTTAAAAAACATTCAATTTAGAATAGTATAATGCATCTTTAAAAATTTAAAAGGAATTAAACATGTTTAAAAATATTATCATTTTTACATTTTTCGCAATATCACTATTTTTTATAGGTAGCTATATTCAAAACTTTAATGCAACTTCACAGACAAATATACAAGCACAAAAAGAGCAAGAGATTCAAAAAGAACAAGAGAATTTGGTTCAAATAGGAGAATTTAGTGATGGTGCAAAACTCTATAATGACGAACTTCGAGAAGATTGTAAAATGAGTGGCTACTCACTTGCGAGAAAAAAGACTAAATCCCAATGGGAAGAGATCGCAAAAAATGGAAAACTTGCTGACACCATTACAAGCTTCTGTCCAAATGCAAAATTTAACAATATCTGGACACCAGATATCTATGAATATTTACACAAAAATGCAATTAACTCTAAATCATAACTACTTCATACCAAGTAAGGTATCAATCATCTTATCAATCGCTGTTATTACTTTAGCATTGGCTTGATAAGCGGTTTGGTATATCATAAGATTTACCAACTCCTCATCCATATCAACCGCACTTACAGATTTAAACTCATCATTTACAGTTTTATTTAAAAGCTCAGATGCATCTTTATTTATTGAAGCTTGATGTGCATCTGCTGCTACGCGTGAGCTAGAATAACGATAAAATGATTCAATCCCCTGCTCTGTCTTTGTACCATTTGGTTTTTCAAATGTTAAGTTTTCATACTGAAGTGCAACCATCTGACTTGCTAAGTCACTATTGCCATCAATTGGAGCTTTGTTGCCTGCTATATTTGAAGGGTTATTTATGATTTCTCTCGCTAGTGTCATATTTGCTGCACTATCCCCTTCAAATAGCTTGTTTACGCCAATTGCACCTGCAAAATTTGTGCCATTGTCTTCAATAGCAATCGTATAATTACCATCAGTTAATGGACTGATTCGAAGTTTACCATTGACGATATCCGCAGTGAACAAATCATTTAAGTCATTTGTACCATCATTATCTGAGTTATCATCTATGTTTGCTTTCATCTGCTCAACGATACTATTTGGATTGCTATTTCCAGCTGTATCTTTACTTAAAGTTGTCCACTCATTAATTGTTATAGATCTTGATACAACCTCACTCCCAAGATTGTCATAAACTTTAATCTCAAAACTACCCTCTTTTATACCCTCAAAATCCACAACAGAACCACTCTCCCCAATAGAGGCTAAATTATCTGTGAGAATACTCTCTTGTGCATTAGTTGCATATACACTATTGATAGCTTGTCTGAAGGTATTTGCAAAAGTATCTAAATCATCGATATAGTTTTGAATTTTAGAGTTTGTAGCACGACCTGTATTTGAGTCGATACGATCACCACGAAGATCTAAAACAGCACCTAGTTCTCCCCCTTTTATAAACCCTGTGACATCCACTCTTTTTTGATTGGCATCCATGTAATAGGCAGAGTTCATCTTTGTATTATTGACTCCATCTTCTGCTCGTAAAGGATGAAATGTTACCCCATCAACAAGGTTAAACCCACCTACATTGATATTATAATCTGTTCCCATGTCCGTTCTATTAGCCTTGACACCAAATTCTGTCTCAACTCTACCTTTTGAGACTTCAATATTTAACATCTTTGAGAGATCAAGCTCTAAACGGTCTCTTTGATCTCGTAGATCATTGGCGTTAGCAGATGCACTATTTGTACTCTCTATTTTATTGATATTTTTGTTTACCGTTACAATTTCGCTTGCAATTCTATTTACCGCTTCTATACCACCCTTAAACTCTTCATTTAATCTATCTTGAAGTCCATGAAGTTGTGAGCTTGCTGCATTTAAATTTTGTGTTAAAGATTCCATAGATCGAAGTAACACCACTTTTTGCGAATCATCACTTGGATTTTGTGCCACATCACTCCATGAAGAAAAAAAGTCTTTGATATCTTTTGCAATTCCAAGATTATCCAAATCAGGAGCATAAGTGGTGATTTCTTGTAGTGTGGTCTCCATCTTTTGGGAGTATGCTACATTTGAACTACTACTTT
>JAOZKZ010000278.1 GCA_029935075.1 Campylobacterales bacterium | reverse complement strand
CACGATTAAACTCTAGATACTGTCCACCTGCAGATTGATTTGATTTTTGTAAAGCAGTGATGATTTCATTATAAGTTACATCAACTGCTTGTAATCTTTTTTGGTCGATCAAAACTTCATACTGTTTATCAAATCCACCCCAACCGATAACCTCTTCAACACCATTTACAGACTTTAACATTGGAGCTATAACATACTCTTGAAGCTCTCTAAGTTCAGTAAGAGAGTGAGAGTTTGTACTATCTTTGACTTGATACCAAAAAACTTGTCCTAATCCTGTTGTATTTGGTCCCATGGTTGGTTTTCCCCAACCTTTTGGGATATCTATACTATTTAGACGTTCGGTTACAAGTTGGCGTAAAAAATAGGTATCGTATTGATCTTCAAAAAATATTGATACATAAGAGAGTCCAAAAAATGAGTTACTGAGTATCATCTTTACTCCGGGAAGTCCAGCCATAGCAGATTCTATAGGATAGGTGATAAGCTTTTCAATATCCTCTCCAGAATTACCCGGACTTTCAGTATAAATCACTACTTGTTTGGGAGTGATATCGGGAAAAGCATCTACTGGAATATCTTGATAAGCTTTATATCCAAATCCAGCGATAGCAACAAAAAGGGCTATAACCAAAAACTTATAACGAATTAAAAGTAAGAAAAATTGTTTCATATATTCCCCCTAATGCCCATGTCCGCCGAGCTTGGATTTCAGTAGCATGGATTTCACAAAATAGACCCCATCGCTTACATATTCCTCACCCTCATGAATACCTTCAACCGCTATTTCATCACCAAAACTATGAAGTTTTTTGACAACTTGGAGTGAAAAAGGTACTTCCTCATCTTCATGATCGTCATGACCATGTTCATCGTGTTTAGAATCTTCTTTATGCTCTTCATGTTCATCATGTGCAGAATGTTCTTCCTCTTCATCATGATCATCAAGTTTATCATGCCCTTCATGTTCTTCATGATGCTCTTCATCTTCATGAGGAATAAACACAACCCACTCACTATCAAACATACTCAATGCACTCTTTTTAACTACTACAAAATGTTTATCATTAGATTGTAAAATCTGCATTTTTGCATAAGAGTTTAAGAGTAATCTATCTTTTTTGCTCTCTATCCAAAAAAGCATTTTTGCTTGTCCTGTTGTTTCATCTACTTGTGGTAAAAGAGAGATAAATTTACATGGATAGTTTCTATTGGCTATCTTGAGAGTTGCTTTGATATCTTTTGTACTTTGCATCGCTTTTTCTACTGGCAAATAAGCCTCTGCATAATATCCACTCTCTTGAACCAATGAAACAATAGGTGTTTGAGCATCTATATTTGCATGAAGGCTTACCAAAAGTTGATCTATTTTGCCATCAGCATGGGCATAAATAGTAAATGTATCAGTTGCTTTTTTCAGAGTATTTAGATCTATTTCCAAAGAGTTTAATTGAGATTTTAAAGAGTTTCGTTTTGACTCTATACCTGATATTGCCATCTCTTCAGCACTCAAATCTTGCATGGAAGAGAGTCCTTTTTTATAAAGTTTTCGAGTGTTATACAATCTTTTTTTAGCCACATTTAGCTCTTTAGAAAGTGATATAAAAGTTGCACTCATGTGAGAGAGTTCGAGAGAATCAATCTCTGCGATTTTATCTCCTTTTTTTACGTTTTCACCTATTTGAACAAAATAATGTTCTAAATGACCTCTTAATTTTGAGACGATCTGTTGTTTTTGATTTGAAAGCTGGATTATTTTGGCATTGACTGATATGGAGCTACCAAACTCCTTATGCTCTACATGAGATATTTTTATATTATGTTCATTTACCATCATTATTGCGATGGTTAAAAGTAGGATTTTAATCATTATATTTTCCTTGGATAAAGTTTAATTGGATCTGTTTTAGATTTGACTCTTTTTGGATTTGAAGCAATTTTCTCTGCTTTTTGATAACTCTGTTTTTTACATCTATCAATTCAAGAAGAGAGCCTTTTGAGATTTTATACCCCTCTTCAAAAAGTTCTAAAAGTTTATTGAGTTTTTTCTGTTGTTTTTTAGAAGCATTATATTGTTCTCTTAGATTTGAGATATTTTGTTGCAAAGTTTTTATCTCTAATTGTTGTTTAATTTTGAGTTCTTTAAGTAACAATGCACTTTGATTAGCTCTTATTTTTGAAAGCTCTGCCTTTTGTTTATTTGTATTAAAAAGTGGCAAAGATAGAGCTATACCAACCCTTTGAATATCTTGATCAGGTTCTCTTTCAATCTCACCAAAAAATTCTATAGATTTAATAGAGTGATCGAGTGCTTTAGCCTCTTTTTCAAATCTATTTTGTTGTTTTGAAATTTTTAATAAAGCTGGATTTTGAGCTATTGAAACAGAATTATTTTGAGAAAGTGGATAGATAAAATCCGCTTCAAGATCAATATCTTCTACGATATTTGCAATTGAAAGTAGAGAAAAATATCTCTCATTGATACTCAATTTCTG
>JAOZKZ010000277.1 GCA_029935075.1 Campylobacterales bacterium | reverse complement strand
TACCTAGCCGTTTATGTGCATCTGGAGATTTTCCACCAAAGTTTGTGTAAGTATGCTCATATCCATCTTTGCCACCAAATCCCCAAAGTGCTCCATGGATTTTTCCTTGTTCAGTTGCCATAAGATTGTTAAATTGGGCTGAAACTTGCTCCTGATGACACATACCACAAGTATTTTCATTTATCCAAGCACTTGCAGGATATGGGTAAAACTCTTTTGGACCTTTGTGAGTTTTGAAGTATCCAAGAGTTCCGCTGTGGGATTTTTCTTTATCTTTTTCTTTTGGATTACCACCATGGCAGACGATACAGTCATTACCTTTTTCCCCAGCTTTCTCAGCAACTTTTAGAATCTCTTTCATCATACCAGAGTTTCTATCTCTGATGTCTGCTATGCCTGTATGACACTCTAGGCAAGTGTTTTGGTTCGCAAAAAGTATGTTGATAGATAGTAATAGTGTTATAAAAATAGCTTTCATTAAATACATCCCCTATGATGGTTTTATAAGTATAGCAAATATTTAATGAGATTCATGAATACAACTATTTAAATTAATAAATCAAAATGAAATTATCATGCAATTTTTGTGTTGTAGAATACTTATGTAAAAAATATTTAACTTAAGTTAATCCAAGGAGGATAAAATGAGAAATAAAAAGTTGGTTTTTATTTTTGGTGTGGTTGTGGCTTTTCTATTTATTATCGGTTGCGGAGGAGGGGAGTCTGATTTGCCAACAAAATTGGAAACTTCCACTATATCTTATACTAAGGGTGATATCGTAGATGAAGATTCACTACGATATTTTAATGCATCTTTTGCAGAAACTACAGCCGCTATTGTGCAGGCAGTTTTGTCGGTTAATTCTCTATATCCAACAGATGGCACAACAGTATCTTTGGATACTTTCAAAGAGAAATATAAACAAGCAGAAGATGCTTTAACTATTTTGGAAGAGAGTGCAGAATTAACAGATTTGTTTTTAGACATGTTTCCTTCGCAAGAGGTAGCAGAGTTATATCTTGCTAAAAATCGTAATAAGATTGATCCTAAAGAGGTTGAAGCTATATTAAATAGTTCTAAATCACGAAGTGTTATAAAACCATTGATGGCACATTATAAAGTCAATGCAAAAAAAGCTTTTGAAATATTACGAAATTCTCAAGAAGGTCTGTTTACAGAGTATATGAGTGAAGCAAAAAGGAATGAAACAATTGTAAATGTATTAAAAGTGGTTAGAGATTCATCTGCTCTTACAGTTACAGTAGGAGCTGTCGTAATATCAGCAGGTAGTCTAGCCGCTGGTGCAACTGTAGCACAAGGTGTAGGGTTACTAATACAAGGAAGTGATGCAACTGTAAAACTTGTCAAATCAACAGCAGAATTAATCATAGGTAAAGATGGTGCTCTTGATAAAGCCTATGATAAATCAGCACTTTTAAAATCACTTTCATATGGCAATGAAATTGTTTCAATAATTGGTATAAAAGATTTATATAAAAATGCTGGATGGGCAGGTGATGCAGGTCAAGCATTAAGTGATATGATATATATTTCTGGTAAGTCAAGAGATCTTATTCAGGATAAAAAAATATCATTTGGTCCAAGTTCCCTTGATGTATCAGACATAGTAAATGAAGAGGTTTCTACTATCAAAGATCTTTTTAAAGATCCTGTACCTACTGCCTATGGAACCCCAGGTAGTTCCTCAAGTGGTTTGTTTGGTATATTTAAATCAATTCTAGATGTTTTACCAAAAGATATGAAAGTTCAGGCTACAGAGAATATCTTGATAATAATTGATGAAACACCTCAAAACGCATTGGCTGGAACTATCAGGGGTAGTTGGTCTGGGAAAGATAGTGAAGACTTTAAAGCTTCAGGAAGTTTTGTCATGCGAATCTCTTCAGGTGGAAGCATTAGCGGTTCATATAGTGGAGATGATTCAGGGCATTTAGGTGGGACAATCTCTTCAAATGGAAACATGGATGTTAAAAGTGGCGGAGGAGCGGTAGGTTCAGGTCGTTGGAGTGGTACGGTAAAACGTAATGATGATGGTTCACTTACTGGAAGTGGTGCTTGGAGTGCTCAAGGGTATTCTGGAGGTTGGAGTGGTTCAGGGTCTTAGAAGTTGAGGTATAGAGTTTAAATCTTGAAGTGTAAAGATTAATCTATATTTTTACCAAAAATGGAGAAAGAAGTAAGCAATGAAAAAACAATTACTAGATATCCCACAAAAGTGGGATATCAACATATCAATATTAAAAAACCCACTTCTGTGGTTTCAACTTATTGTGATGGTCTTAATTTCATCATCATTTCTCCTTCTTTTATTAGTAGGATTAAACCTCTATGAGCATCACTGGGAAGATATTCCTGCCTCTTTTTCTGTTACATCTATCGTAGGTGGAGGGCTGTTTATCGCTTTTGTATTAATTATGTTTGTGATGTATTGGCGAGGAATTCCAACTCGATATATTTTGAGAGATAACTATATCGAGCAA
>JAOZKZ010000095.1 GCA_029935075.1 Campylobacterales bacterium | reverse complement strand
AAATGAGACTATTAACACATTAGCAAAAGAAGTAACCCAACAACTCAAAGATACAGTTTCTGATTTAGAGAAAACTGATTAAAATTTAATCACAATTAGCACATAATAAAACCATAAGCCATGTATAATTACTCCATATAATAAAAATTAGGAGTATACATGGCTAGTGGATTTAAAGCGTTAAAGGGACAAGGGCATGCACCGACATTGTTCATGGCGTTTTTGTATTATGATATGAGTTTTATGGTTTGAACAATATTAGGACCACTTTCAACAGAGATTGCTGAGGCTTTGGCACTTAATGGATACACGATAACAGCAGGGGAAAAAGCAACTCTCTTGGCACTTCCTATTTTATCAGGTGCGATTTTGAGAATTGTTCTTGGATTTGGTGTTGATAAACTTGGTGCTAAAATGACCGCTTTGATTTCACAATCTATCGTTATCGCGGCACTTTTAACAGCTTATATGATAGGTGAGAGTATCACTTACAATCAACTTCTGCTCATTGCACTGGGTCTTGGTTTTGCAGGAGCTTCATTTGCAGTAGCACTTCCACAAGCAGGTCAATGGTATCCACCAAAGCTTCAAGGTATTGTACTAGGAATCGCAGGGGCAGGAAATATCGGTGTTGTTATCGACTTCTTATTTGCTCCAAAAATTGCTGAAAAATGGGGTTGGGAATCAGTATTTTTAGTAGGTGCAGTGATAGCTATTATCACATTTATCGCTTATGCTTTTTTGGCAAAAGATGCACCGGCTTCTGTCTATACGCCACGACCTAAAAAATTAAAAGATTATGGGAAACTACTTAAAGATAAAGATACATGGTGGTTTAACCTTTTCTATGCTGTCTCTTTCGGTGGATTTGTTGGATTTGCTGGGTATATGAAAGTTTATCTGATGAACACTTATCAAGTAGATATGGCAGCGTTTGGTGTAGATGTAATGGATGAAAACAATGTAAAAGTAATCGCTGGATATTTTGGAGCTCTTTGTATCTTTACAGGAGCGATTTTAAGACCTGTTGGTGGTTCAATCGCAGATAAAGGTGGTATAAAAGCACTCTATTTTTTCTATGGAGCTGTTGCCATCTTAGTGTTTGTATCTGCCTTTATAAAATTACCATTTTTCTTAGCAATCTTTGTACTATTTTTAATCATGGCAAACCTCGGTATGGCAAATGGTTCAGTATTCCAACTTGTACCTCAAAGATTTGGTAAAGATATCGGAATCATGACAGGACTTGTAGGAGCTGCTGGCGGAATTGGTGGTTTCTTACTTATCAAAACTCTTGGTTGGAGTAAAGGAGCATTTGATGGTTATACAGCTGGATTTATTATCTTTGCTTGTATGGTTTTAGTAGCAATTGCAGGAATTTCGCTTGTAAAAACGAGATGGAGAACCACTTGGGGTGTTCAAGCGGATGGTATGATTTAATTCTACACAATCCAAGATATTTTAGCAACTTAACATCGCTAAGATTCTTCTACTTCCTCACTAATATAAAAGTTATATTTTATCAGATAAGGTCACACTAAAGATAAATCATTATCATGAGATAACTAGTTGATAAGGATTATTGATATGAAAAAAAATGTAAAAGTAGCCATCATCGGTGCAGGAACAGCAGGTCTTTACGCACTCTCACAAGTGAAAAAACAGACAGATGATTTTATCATAATCAACAGCGGTCCTTATGGTACAACATGTGCCCGTGTGGGGTGCATGCCTTCAAAATCCCTTATCCATATCGCAGAGTATTATCACAGTAGAAAACATTTTGAAAAAAGTGGTATTGCCAATAGTGAATCTTTAAAAGTCTCAATACCTCAAGTACTGCAAAGAGTCAGAGTCCATAGAGATATTCTGACAGGACACAATGTCAAAAGTGTCGAGCGTTATGGAGATAAAGTACTTGATGGCAAAGCAGAATTTATCGATAGAAACAGACTTTGTGTTGGCGATGACATCATCACAGCAGAAAAAATCATCATAGCCACAGGCTCTAGCCCGATTTTAGACCCTAGCTGGGAATCATTTAAAGAGTATATCCTTACCACCGATGAACTTTTTGAACAAGAAGATTTACCTGAAACCTTAGGTGTCCTTGGTCTTGGTGTAATCGGTTTGGAATTGGGACAAGCCCTCGCTAGACTGGGTATCAAAGTCACAGCTGTCCAATCAAAAGAATTTATCGGCGGACTCAGTGACCCTGAAATCAATGATTTTATGGTAAACGCATGTAAAGAAGAGTTTGATGTATGGCTTGGTGGAAGAGCAACATTAAGCAAGGTGGGTAATAAGATAAAAATCACTAGTGGCGAAAAAGAGATACTTGTAGATAAAGTAGTAGCTTCAGTCGGAAGAAAACCAAACCTAGCCTCTTTAAAACTTGAGAACTTAGGGTTAAAACTCGATAAAAGAGGTATGCCAAATTTTGATAGAAACACAATGCAGATAGAAGAGTTACCAATTTTTCTCGCTGGAGATGTTACCGCTGACCGACCACTGCAACATGAAGCTGCTGACGAAGGGAGAATTGCAGGATACAATGCTGTCCATCCAACTGAAAAATTCAAACGAAAAGTACCTCTTGCGATTGTATTTTCAGACCCAAATATCGCTTTTGTTGGTGTTGACTATAGAGATATTAAAGATGATGAAACTGTTGCCATAGGAAGTTTTGACTTTACAAAACAGAGTCGAGCGATGCTTATGAATAAAAACAGAGGAATAGTAAAACTCTATGTCCAAAAAAGTGATGGAAAACTTTTAGGTGCACAAATGGCAGTACCACATGGAGAAAATCTTGCACATCATCTTGCGTGGGCTATTGAGAAAGAACTAACTGTACATGATATGTTAGAACTTCCTTTTTATCATCCTACTTTGGAAGAAGGGCTTTTTATGTTGCTACTTGATTGTACGAAGAAAATTGATGTGAAGAAGGAAGGAGTATTGGAATTGTCCTTAAAATAAATTAACTTATATTTTATATTCATTAGATATAATATAAATAATTTAATTTAATTAATTAAGAGTAAGGGCTGATAATGTTAAACAATTTAAAAACTTTTCATTACCATAAAGAGCTCATCTCTTCAATGTTAAAAATGACAATGCTAGCATCTACAACTGTCAATATCATAGCACCACTTTTTTACTATTTTGTCTTTAAAGATATGATTCCTAAACCTATACTTTTTACATGGCTTATCTTTATGTTTAGTATCTTTATCTATCGTAGAAACATACACAATAGACTAAAAACTATTTTATCATTAGATAATCAAAACTTGATTGATAAGTTCCTAAAATTATATCTACTAACAATTTTTTTAAGTGCTTTTTCTTGGGGACTTGCTAGTATTCCAGCACTTTTATATGCAGACGAGAGTCATGTATTTATTTATATTACCATCATACTTGGTATGTTAACAGGCTCTATGTCTACATTAAGTGGTATGTTTCACGGTCTAGTACTCTTTATACTGAGCATCACGATACCTGTTATTTTAGCTTTGATCTTTATAGGTGACTCACAAGTTTACTATTATGCGGCTATATTGTTATCTATATATCTGCCTATTGCACTCCCTTCAGCTTTTAGAGTATTTTCCTCTTTAAAAGAGGCAATTTATCAAAAAGAGAAGATTAAAAAATTAAATGAGTCATTAGAACTAAAGGTTCAAAAAGCAGTCCAAGAGAGTAAACAAAATGAAAAAATCCTTCAAGATCAATCTAGGTTAGCCCAAATGGGAGAGATGATTAGCATGATAGCCCACCAATGGAGACAACCCCTCGGTGCGATTAGTAGTGCAGTCATGGGAATACAAATCAAATTAGAAAGTGGTCATTTTGATTTTAAAAAAGAAGATGATCGAGATAAATTTCTTATGTTTATGGATAAAAAACATAAGAATATCAGCGAATATGTACAATTTCTCTCCACAACTATTGATGATTTTAGAAACTTTTTTAAGCCAGATAAAGAAAAAGAGATGGTATCTTTGACGATTCCAATAGAGAGAGCCTTACAAATTGTACAAACCTCCATGAGCGCTAAAGGTATTGCAATAAACACCGATTATAGTGTTAATAAAAAACTTTATTTGTACCAAAATGAGATGATGCAAGTTATTTTAAATATCTTAAAAAATAGTGAAGATAACTTTATAGAGAAACAAATATCAAATCCCCAAATTAATATCTCTACAAAAAAAGATAAAGGGTGCTATATCATCACTATCTTGGATAATGGAGGAGGGATACCAGAAGATATCTTACCCAATATATTTGATCCCTATTTCTCTACAAAAAGTGAAAAAAATGGTACAGGACTCGGACTTTATATGTCAAAGATAATGGTAGAAGAACACAATAACGCCATCTTAAGCGTTAAAAATATAGACAATGGTATATGTTTTGAAATCATCTTGAAAGAGAATTCACGTGTATAAATTTAAAGAAGTATATCAATATACAAAAGATCTACATGTTCTGTATGTTGAAGATGATAAAAATTTAGCAAAAGAGACTAGTGATATTTTAGAAGACTTTTTCGCTACGGTTACAGTTGCTGTAGATGGAGTAGATGGGATACAAACCTATAGTGCATTTAAAAAGAGTACCAATAGATATTTTGATCTAATAATCACCGATATCAATATGCCGCATAAAGACGGGCTGGCAATGATCAAGGATATCAATCAAATTAACCCTCTACAATATATAATAGTTGTATCTGCATATAGTGAATCTGAACGCTTGATCGATCTGATACAAGAAGGTATCACAAATTTTGTTATGAAACCACTTGAGCCTGCACAACTTATGAAAATCCTCTATAAAAGTTGTCATAGTATTTATAACCAAAACAAGAAAGACAATCATTTAATTGAACGCTCACGCTTTGCTGCTATGGGTGAGATGATTGATTCTATTGCTCATCAATGGTTACAGCCTATAAATGTACTGAAAATGGATACAGAGATACTGAAACTTGACAATGAAATTGAAGCATTGGATAAAAAAGGTATAGCAACCTATATTAAAAATCATTCAAAACAGACTACACATTTGATTGAAACATTAGATGAATTTAGAAGATTTTTTAGAATGGATCATACTTTGGTAGATACATCCTATCAAGAGGTTGTTGAGAGTGTAAAAGTATTGTTAAATGATACGCTTATCAAACATGCCGTCCAAATAGAGACGCATCTAACTGATGAAAACAAAATAAAAATAGTGCCCAATGAGTTCAAACATATCTTGATCAATATCATCAATAATGCATTAGAGGCTTTTGAAGAAAACAGTATCAGTGATAGAAAATTGATATTTACTTCCCAGATTCTAGATGATGAAGTTGTTCTCTATATAAAAGATAATGCAGGTGGTATACCTAAAGATATAATCGAAAATATTTTTGAAGCAAATTTTACGACAAAAGCAAAAGGTACAGGAGTAGGACTCTATCTATCTTCTATGATTATTGAAAAAGTAAATGGTAAAATCAGTGTGTCAAATGTAGAAAATGGGGCAAAATTTAAAATTGCTTTAAGAGGAATGATTAACTAAATTTATTGCAATAGCATTTGGGTTATCATGTCAGAAAAGAGCATCTCTTCCGCAGGTGTTAATAATTTTAGATGTTTTTATCTGTAATTATGATAAGATAATTATAATAAGAAAAAGAAGGAGATTTAGATGAATATGTATATTTATAACTCAGATGTCGGAAGATTTGAAATAAGATGGATAGGACATAAAAGATATGAACTTTGGATAAAAGAGGAGCTGCTTGGCTCTTATGACAGTGCTGAGAATGCAGCAGAGGATGTTGCAAACTTCAACACCGATTATATTGAATGGGACAGATTTAGAAATAAACTTGAAACCTTTCCGACAAGTCTAAATGAATGGGCAGAGATCAAGGAAGAGATATCTGGAAAGAGCTAAACAGCACATGGGGCAATTGTATCGATTTCATTTCTAACTCTAAAATGGTATTTATAAAGAGTGAATTTTTATCCAAAATCATCAACTTAAAAAAATAACCTTACCCCAACTCCAGCCTTATGCTCATCATGATAACGCACCGCAAAACTAAGCCGTTTATTGACACGGTAATCCAATGTCGCAGCCCACTCACTTTTTAAATCTGTGTCATATTGGTACTCCAACTCTAAGCCCATGTTATTTGTCAACATGACCTCTTTAGCAAGTGAAATTCTAGCATCTCCCGTATGGTCTATCCAAATTTGAGTGTCAATCAAAAGTGGTAAAAGATAGTTAAATCCCACAATCGCACGATTTCTATCCTCTTCTCGATCCGCAAAACTTCCACCCACAAACCATGAACTATACCTATCGATAAAACGGTCATACACCAGATAAGTATCATACTCTTTATCCCAGTCACTTTCAAAATAACCAATAATTCGGTGTTTACCATTTGCAGCTTTGATAACCCCTTCATTCATCTGAGAAAGTGCCAAAACATCTGCCCAAACATACCATTTTGAAAAGTGGTCGATAAAAGTTTTATAATCTTTCTGTTCTTCTAAAGTTCGAGATGTATCATAACTTACAACCCTTGTCATACCACTCATCATGTGATAGAGTATATGACAATGGAAGAGCCAATCTTTCTCATAGTTTGCTTCAAATTCGATAGTACTTATAGCCAAAGGTTGGATATCCACCGTATGTTTGAGTGGCGAAAAATCTCCATGTTGATTAAGGACTCTAAAAAAATGCCCATGAAGATGCAGTGGATGGTGCATCATAGTTTCATTTTCAAAGATAAAACGGACATTTTCGCCTTTTTTGATATGGATTTTATCCTCTTCAGTAATCGTTTTACCGTTAAAACTCCAGATATAACTTCGCATATCTCCAACTAATTTGAGATGGACTTCACGCCATTTTTTCTCTTTTGGAAGCGTTGTTTTGGCAAGTGCTTTTAGTTTTGGATATGGAGACATGGGTCTTGTGGCTTTTCCCATGTTCATCTTGCCTGAACCACATTTCATACTACCACCGCACTTCATGCCACCCTTCTTAGGTTTCATCGAAGCACCACATTTCATGCCGTAAAGATTTGGTTTTGGGATATCTGAAACCGCTACTTTTTTACCACTACCGATAAATAGTGAAGCTTGTCCCGAACCATCTTGTGCTGTGGCTCTGAGTTCATAAGCACCATTTTCA
The DNA here is from genome assembly GCA_029935075.1 of Campylobacterales bacterium. Taxonomy (GTDB): domain Bacteria; phylum Campylobacterota; class Campylobacteria; order Campylobacterales; family QNZT01; genus SZUA-1433. The sequence continues at coordinate 1,222 of JAOZKZ010000095.1, read as the reverse complement.
GGTACGGTAATGATGGCATCATAAGTTTCAGCAACAGCTATGAGCAATTTATCTTGATGAAAAGGTTCCACATCCACACCATCACTTGAGATAATTTGCAGAGGATTTTTAGCATTTTGGACATAAAAATAAGTTGAGGCAGAAGCATTGATGATACGAAGCCGTATCTTTTCTCCTGCTTTAGCATCCAGCGAAGAGGATTGTTTTCCATTGATAAAAAATGCATCATAATAGATATCAGATATATCCATTCCTGGCATTTGGTTCCACCATTGGGTTAACATGTTTGAGACACCATCATTTTTTATAGCTCCCGCTAATGATTGAACTGAACCTTTCTTGATGGCATAATATTCACTTTCTCTTTTTAAAGTTCGCATGACCTCTTGAGGGTCTTCATTTGTCCAATCTGAAAGCACCACTACAAACTCTTTATCGACTTTATGGGTCTCAACTTTTGGATGTATCACTATTGAACCATAAATACCTCTTTGTTCTTGTAACCCTGTGTGAGAATGGTACCAATAGGTTCCTGATTGTAAAAGTGGAAAACGAAAAGTATGAGACGACTGTGCTTTTATCGGTTTAGTCGTAAGATATGGCACGCCATCTTGGTCATTGTGTTTTGGAAAAAGTATCCCATGCCAATGGATAGAGGTAGAAACATCCATTCTGTTTTGAACCTCTATCGTTACCCAATCCCCCTCTGTCACTTCGATAGTGGGACCAGGTATGCCATCATTTATAGTCATGGCTTGAACCTCAACTCCTGTATAATTTACTGTTTTATAGTCAATTACAAGATTATAATGCACCTCTTTGGCATACAACGTATAAAGTAAAACCAACAATAAAAGCAATACCCTCTTCATAATACACCTCTTTACTCCTCTTCTTCATAAGGGTCAAAATCTTTCTTCCCTACTCCACAATCTGGACAAGTCCAATCATCAGGAATATCTTCAAACGCAGTCCCCGGTGCAATTCCACCATCAGGGTCTCCCACTTCTGGGTCTATAACCATCCCAGACCAAACTTCACCATAACAGCGATTATCAAATAGTGCAATTGTGAGGCGAAAGAGTGCAGGAGCTACTGGTAGCTTCAAACTCTTTCAACGAAGCAAGTGTGCTGTTTGATAATCGCCCAAAGGGTAAGCCATAGAGGGGCAATCTGCAAACAAAATATTTATCGACTTAGCTACGGCTAAACCTCAAAATAT
>JAOZKZ010000276.1:710-2545 GCA_029935075.1 Campylobacterales bacterium | reverse complement strand
CAGCGACTATTGATTCATCCAAATCTTTAGGATGTCGTGCTAAAAGATCTTCAATTGAAATATCTCTAAGCTTTTCATTTTTAGAACCTAAAAGTTTTGAAAGTTTGATATTTGTAATACCCAAAGAATTAAGTTTTTCAAAAAGTGCATCTAATGCATCTGCTGAATACTCTTTTGTTATGATAGCACTATTGATACGATGTTTTTGGGCAAGTGTCTCAAGCTTGTCACAACTGTTCACTTTTAGATTTGAGAGATAAGAGTTAAGCATATTTTTCTCTTCATCAACAATTGCTACTGGAAAAAAATTAATATCTCCATCTCTAGCACTATCAATCACACTAAGAGCCTTTTTGTTTGCACCAATGATAACAGTAGGATTAAAACTATTGGGTTTTGAGAGGTCTTGATAAACTCTTTTTGAAAAACGAAGTGCTACAATCATAATAAAGGAGATTAAAAAATCTATTATAATTGCAGAGCGAGGATATATACCATCATAGAGCGTTACTAAATACAATACAAATATTACATAGGAGACAACAAGAGCAATCAATATCTTTCGAACATCACTTAAAACAAAATAACGCCAAGTAATGAAATAGATTTTAAATAGGTAAAAAATGGCTATTTTAATCGCTATAAATACCCAAATAAGACTCCAAAATCCAATTTTATGCTCTGGCCAAACAGCAAAATTAAACCGTAATTGATACGCCAAATAGAGAGATGTAAAAAAGATAAAGATATCAGCTATTATAAAAAAGATTGTGCGTTTCGTTGGAGAAGTGGAGAATAGTTTTTTTATCATTTAAAGGGAACTCTTTTATCTATAATTTTTGCTATAAAAAATAGCATTATAAGATAAATTACTAAAACAACATATATAAACTGACTCTCTTTAAATAAATATACCATAAAAAATGCTGATAAATTTATAAATACTGCATAAAGTGTAATATTTTTATGTGAAAGTCCTAACTCAATTGCCCGTTGAAAAAAATGCATCTTATGTGCTTTTGTCAATTTTTTACCACTTTTAAATCTTCTATAGAGTGTCCATGTGGCATCAATCCAAAAAACAGCTAAAAGTATAAGCCAAATTGCAATATCACTTGGTAATCTAACATGATAGACAACCATCACACCCAAAGCAAACCCCAAAAAAGTACTTCCCACATCGCCCATAAATATAGAAGCTTTTTGCCAGTTAAAAGGTAAAAAACCTAAAGCTGAAACACCTAAAACAAGAAGCAATTCATTTTGAAAGATGAGATAAGAAGCCAATGAAACAAACACTACTTCACTTACTGCATAACCATCAATCCCATCGAGAAAATTATAAAGATTTATAAGCCAAAGCATACCGAGTGCAAAAAGAATATTTAAATAAATTGATTCACTACCAATAAAATATAGTGCTAATATAACAGTTAAAACCTGTACAGAAAATCTTAATTTAGCAGAAAGGGTATAAAGGTCATCTAAAAAACTGATAAAAATCAGGGGGATAGAACACAAAAATGCAAAGAGAAGTTTTTGCTCTATCATATCAGACAAATAGAGATAAAATAACCCAGCAAAAAATGAAATTATAATTGCCAATCCACCAGTCCTAGGCACAGCTTTATCATGAGAACTTCTCTCATTTGGATGGTCAAGAAGTTCCTTATGTATAGTGTATTTTTTTATCCCATAGGTTAAAATAAATGAGGATAAAAGTATAAAAAAATAAATCATTTTTTAAGTCTATAAACCTTTGCATAAGGACTCATAATAACCTCTTCAAACAGATTTTTATCCTCTTTGGTAATCTCTTTTATAGTAGGCTTCTC
>JAOZKZ010000276.1:0-700 GCA_029935075.1 Campylobacterales bacterium | reverse complement strand
TAAGGACTCATAATAACTGGTTCAAACAACTCTTTTTCATACTCTTCAAGTACAAACATTTTGATAAAAAGTGAATTATACATATCTTCATCCACAATCAAAAATGAGTTATAACTTTGCATAAATATGATAGAGATACCTGCATTTGGATTGAGATTTTGTACCTTTTTCTGCAATTTCTGTTTTTCGCCATAGCCCACAATAACAAATCTTTTTATTGGTGTTGTTTGAGTTCCTAGATGCAATATACTAGACTTTTTATCTAGTGTGATACCTGATCCAAAATTTATACTTTTACCATCATCTTTAAATCTATCAGCTTTAAAGAAAAATGGCTGTTTACCTTTTGTTCCCGTTTTCAGGTCGATATTTGAAAACAATCCAACTGTTGGAAAGATATTTAACATACGATTTGGAAGAAAGAGGAAAATATCTCTAGTTTTTTCAGGAAGTTTAAAATCATCGCTCTCCAACTCATCTAAAAAGTCATCTACATTTTTATCTTTAAAAAGTGTATCTGCTACTAAAGCATATTTGGAACTTTCATAAGTTTCAACAGACAACCGTGCTAGATTTGCAGCTTGTGTTTGAGAGGAAGTATTCAATATCTTAGAGATAATATAATTATCATGTCCATGTTTGCCACCATCTATCAAAGTATTGGTATCTGAGTAGTACCAAATAGGATAACCATAATCCT
>JAOZKZ010000094.1 GCA_029935075.1 Campylobacterales bacterium | reverse complement strand
CTCCAAAAAGGGCAGGTTGGATTCCCGATATGGAGTTGATGTTGAAGATATATCCACTGTGTTGCTTTAACGCCCTTAAAAAGAGTTTTGAGAGTAGCATGGGTGCTGTGAGGTTAAGTGCTATCATCTCTTGAATTTGGTCAAAGCTAAGCTCTTCATGTGGGGCAAAGTGTCCAACTCCTGCACAATTTATGAGGATATGAGGATTGTAGTTTTCTAGTTTTTGTATCTTTTTTGCATCTGTTAAATCAATTGCTACATGGGTAAAGTTTTTATCTTTAAAATCGCTAGTTCGAGAGAGACCATAGACTTTATAACCAAGTACTAATAACTTTTCACTGCATGCTTGTCCAATTCCACTTGATGCACCTGTAACAATTGCGTTTTTCAAAATAGCTTCTTAAGGTGTGGAGTTATCAAGTCATGTACCTCTTTGGTGGTTAAAATAGTATCTGAAATATTATCGGAAACTATCTTGTAAAGCTCTATATCTTCTTTTTTTACAAACTTTCGAGCAGCTTGGTAAAATCCAAAACTCTCCATATCTACAAGGGTATTTTTAAATTCGTTTGGATTGTTTTGTGGGGTATCTACACATGTGAGAGTTTCACCATCTTTATTTATGTGGATAACTTTTTGATTGCTTTTATCTATGATTTTTTTGATTTTATAGAGTTCTCCTATCTTGTGAGAACTACTTCCGCAGATGCCAATATTTATGATTTTGTTATTTGGTTTTATGTATGTTACAGCTATTGCAGAATTTATTTTTCCCATACCTGAAATGATTAGTGTAGTATCATGGTTTGAAAATATTTGAAAGTTCTTATCCTCTTTTTTTGTGAGATTTAAAAATTCTATAATGGGCTGGGCTTCGCTCATAAGAGCTGTTACGATACATGTCATACATGTATCGTAACATATTTACACTTTATCAGTAGCGATTAGATAGTTATCTAAAATGAGTTTGAGATAGACTTTATCCGCACTATTTATAAGCACTTCGTTAAAATCTCTTCTTGTTTGATCATCTACGATTGAGTCAAAGCTTCTAAACAGAAGTAGGGTGGTCGTATCTCTATTTTCTATAGCATTAAAAAGATCTTGCATATCTAAATCCATAATCTCTTTATCAACCATAATGACTTTATAGTTATTTTCTCTTACAAGTTTTAAAAATTGATTACTGTTATCAGCAATACTCACTTTTTTGTAAAGTTGTCCTAAAACTTTTTCAAAGATTTTTGACTCTACGGAACTTTTTTTATAAACAAGAATATTTTCTCGCTCATTCTCTTTTGTTAACTCTTCTTCACTAAGGTTAGCTTCCTCTTTAACTGCTTCTTCTTTATCTATATTCTCTGTTAAAGGGATGATAGGTGTAATCTCAATATCTTCTTCTGGCTGGTCTTCATCTTCATTGAGTTCAATTTTTTCATTATAAACACCATACTTTATTGCAAGCTCTTTTATCTGTTGCTCTTTAGTTGGTTTAGGAAGATAATCATCTAACCCGTTGTTGAGAAACTTTTCACGATCTCCCTTTAGTGCGTTTGCTGTTAGTGCAATGATAGGGATATGAGATAGTTTTTCTCTTTTCTCATAGGCTAAAATCTCTTTTGTTGCACTTACACCATCCATAATAGGCATTGCGATATCCATTAAAATGATGTCAAACTCTTCACTTTTTCTCTTATCTACAGCTTCTTGACCATTTCCGACAATCGTGATATCAAAGTTAAGATGTTCAAGAATTTTTTGGATAAGTTTTTGATTGATCTCATTATCTTCTGCAACAAGGACTCTATACTGCTCTTTTCTGCCAACAGCTATGCCTTCATCAATATCACTTCCTAGAAAATCACTTTTTTCTTCAATTGCTTTTAGAGATTTGACCATTTTAGTGATATTTAGTGGCTCATAAGTACCGAAAAGTCCCTCATCCACAATATTTTTCATCAACGCTCTATCTTTTGTTTTTGCGATATTTAACATGGGGATATTTAGCCCTGTCAATAAAGCATACTCTTCTTCAGAGATTAAATCTTTTTGTGTGATAATAAGATTGATATCTTCAAGTGTAGCTGGGTCACTTAAGTGCTCTATCGTTGTTGTTTTTGAATGATCGCTAAGATAGTTCATCATCTCTTTAACATGAATATGGAGATTATTTTGAGAGGCTTCACTCTTGATGATGAGTGGGTGAAAATGTGTAAATCTATTATGGTAGATCGTCTTAAGAGGTTTTTGCTTTTTAAGCTCAAGCGTAAAGTAAAAGTTACTACCTGTGTTTACTTTACTTTCAACTTCAAGTTTTCCTCCCATTAAAGCGATATAGTTTGAAGAGATAGTAAGTCCAAGACCCGTTCCTCCAAATTTTCTTGTGATAGTAGAGTCTGCTTGTGAGAATGCATCAAAAATCTCTTCCATATCTTTTGTATCTATTCCGATACCAGAGTCACTTACCTCAAAATAGATTTTTTCAATGTCTGGATTACTTGTTGCTTGTTTGGTTATCACGACTGAAATTTGTCCATTTTCTGGTGTAAATTTCATAGCATTTGAGATAAGGTTTAAAAGTACTTCTTTAATTTTTGTAGGATCACCTAAAAGATAGTGGTCAAAATCAGGATCCATAAAGAGTGAAAGGTTTACATTTTTACTCTCTGCTTTTGGCATGTAAACATCTACGGAGTTTTCAAACTCTTCAACTGGTGAGAACAGAATCTCATCAATTTCAATTTTTTGACTCTCAATTTTTGATAGGTCTAAAATGTTGTTGATGATTTCCAAAAGGTTATCAGTACTTTTTTGAATGATATCAACATACTCTTTCTCTTCATCTTCAAGTTTAGAATTTTTCAAAAGATCAGTAAAACCGATGATGCCATTTATCGGTGTTCGTATCTCATGTGACATGTTGGCTAAAAAGATACTTTTTGCAGCATTTGCACGCTCTGCTTTTTTCTTTTCAATGGCGATTTTATCTACACTATTTTCTATAATTGAGTAGGTCTGTTCAATACCTGTTGTGGTTCTTAAGTCAATAGTATCTTCTATAAGACCATATTTTACTATTTTACCCAGTAAATTTTCGAGACCTTTTGTATCGTGAAGGAAATGATAGAATCTTTTATAAACATAGAGCATATAAAGAGATAATGCTAATAGCACTCCTAAAAGAATCATCTGTAACATAGAGCTGTCTTTTTGATTTTTCAGCTCACTTAACATCTCTGTATAGAGGTTATTTGATAGTTTATTGACATAGACTAATTTATCTGTTTCGTATGAAAACCATTGAAGAGGATTTATGGTATCAGTTTGTGACTCTTGGAGTAAAACTCTTTTCATCTTATCACTCTCTTGGACTGCGGTTACAAAGTTTGCATCAGAAAGTATAGATTTTAGTGCAAGTTTTGATTTTGGAAGCAGAGTTTGAAAAGAGGAACCTATGGTGTTGTTTTTAAATGTATCCATTAAAAAAAGTCGGTTTGAACCATCTTTTTTATTTAAGATATTAGTCACCATGTCACGCTCATTTGCGATAGATTTCATCAAAGACATGGCATTTAAAAAATTGCTTGAAAGATTATTCACTTTATAGTTGATTGAACCTGATAGTGAAGTTTCTACTTTTCTTAAAATACTACTGTTGATACCATCATAATAAGAGAACATTTTGTCAAAATTGATACTTTGATTATCGACACTATCTCTCTGCTTTTGAATTTTCTTAATTTTATCAATAATCTTGTGCCCATTTGTATCATTTGTGGTAGAGCTATTAAAATTTAAAATACTATTAATCGCTGTATTTGTTGAGACTCTCTGCTCAATAAGCAATTGTTTGATCTTTTCATTTTTATTGATTAAAAATAGAGCACTAAGCCCTCTCTCTCGTGAGAGATTGATAGCGAGTGTTTTAAGTGCTTTTGTACTGTGTATCGTATTTTGTAGATGCTCAGTACTTTTATATTTTACATACGAGTCATACAGATAGTAAGTTGAGACTAATGCAAGAAGCACAATCGGTACTATTGTAATTAATCTCAAGTTCCATTTAATTTTCATAGATTTTTCTCCAAAAGTTTATATAGCTGTTGCTTCCAACTGTTTTTCTAGCATCTCGATGTTCTCTTTGAGTTTTTGTGTCTCTTGGATAACTTTTTCACTATTTTCTGTAATGCAGTGCTTTCTTATGCTGTTAGCATTGTCTATTATATCATTAAGGTTTAAAATTTCAGCGGAGCTTTTAATCTTAACTAATGAATAATTAATTTTATCAAAATCTTTTGTTTTTGTAAACTCTTCAATGGTCTCAATACTCTCTTTTGTATCATTGATAAAATCACTCAAAAGATCAAACTCATCATCAGGTGTTAATCCTAAAGCACTAAGTGAAGAGCGTGAGATTTCCTGAATCGTATTTTGAGCAGGTTCTTTATCTTCAAGCTCTGAATTATCTTTAAAAGAGAAAGTCTCCTTCTCCTCGTTTTCAAACTTCTCTTCTTCTTGAGCGTCATCATTTCGTTTTAAATTAAAGCTATATGCTTCTTGTGTGTTATGAGTCTCTTCTGGCACATCAAGTGTGGTTTTATTTCCAAAAAGTCCTTGAAGTGTACTTGTAAATGATTTGTTAGAATCTTTAGATTTACTCTCTTGAATTTGAAAATTAGATTGTGACTTTTGATGGTCTATATCAGCTCTCTCTTCTTCCCTATCGATAGTTAAAGGTTGTTCTACTTGTGGCATCTCTGGGATATCAAGGACAAATGTTTTTTCTTCAGTTTGCTTTACTTTTTGGGGCTCATCAATCTCTTTTATATCTTTTTTAATTTGTTGAATAAGTTCTCTGTTTTTATCTGTATTCAAAGATAATTCATCAGAAACTTTTTCAACTGTTGATTCTTCAGGTTCACTCTTTGGCTCGAAATCTGCTTTTAAAAAGTCAAGTTTAAATCCTCCCTCTTCTATCACTTCTTCTTCTGTATCGGACTTTTGAGTTGTCAAAATATCAGATTCTAAATTTGGTGGAATTTCTTCTTCTTTTAAAAGGTTAAATGTAAAACTTTCTGTTCTTTTTTCTACCTCATCTTCTTCCGTACTGCTTAGTAAAGTGTCATCTTTTGAAGTAATAGTTTCTGAATCATCACTTTTTAGTAAAAAATCACTAATTGATGCATCATCGTTCACTTCTGCTTCTTTGAGTATAAAATCTGATGTTTCTTCAGGGATTTTAGCACTAGTCTCTTCTTTAAAGAAGTCAAGTTTAAAATCCTCTTGAATATCAGGAGCACAATTTTCTTCTGCAATCTCTTCTTTTACTACTATTGTATCTTCTGTGATATTTAAAATAAAACTTTCACTTTTTTCCTCTTCTACTTGAGGAGTTGCAATAATAAGATTTTGAATAGTAGGTTCTTGAGATGCAAGCTCAACTTTTTCCTCTTTTTCAACCAATCCACTAAGGCTAAATCCACCAACCCCACCTATAGACTCGGAAGACTCGGAGCTTTTAGGGACACCTGAAATCTCATGAAACTTATCGCTGATGACTTTTACACTATAAAGTTTTTTGATACCGTTTAACTCATGTCCTAAATGCACCTCTTTTATGGAGAGGTCAACTTTTGTCTCTTGACCATTTTTGAGTGTGATGATTGCACTTTTATTTGCTGCTCCACTATAAAGAACAAAATCAATCCAATTAAAATTATCAAAATCGTAGATAAATCCTTCTTTTTGAACAAAAAGGTTTGAAAAGTCATTGTGCATGGAGAGAAATTCTGAAACATCCTCATATCCCAAAAAGCCTAGTGTATGAGTGCTCATACCTAAAAAGTTGTGTTTGTCATCATAAAGTATCACGATATTTCCTCTTTAATATTAAATATTTTTAATACTTGAAGCAATTTTTGTGCCAACAACCCTTTCAATTTCTTCAAAAGTTGCTTTCTCAATATTGTTAAAAGTTTCAAAATATTGCAAAAGTTTCCTAACTGTCGCTTCTCCAACTCCCTTTTTGGTTAAAAGAGAGATTTCTCGATCCGCTTTAAGTTTCTGTTTTTTAAAAAAAGTTATTGCAAACCGATGTGATTCATCCCTGATATTTTGAATAAACTGTAATCTTTTATCACTAGGACTGAGCTTAAACTCTCCATCCTTAGTATAAATCAAGTCATTCGCCTTACCCTTGGCACGCATCGCTTTGGCATCTTTTTTCTCTTTAGCAATTGCAACTACATCGACAAAAACCCCGTTTTGTTTAACTATTTTAAGTGCTAACTTCAAAAGTGTCTCTCCGCCGTCAATTACCATCAAATCAGGTGGTGAATTTTTATCAAAACTCTTCACACGACGAGTTAAAAGTTCTCGCATCTGGGCATACTCATCTTTGGCTTCCAAATTGTAGTGTCTGTACCCCTTTTTTATAAATTTTTCGTTCCATTTTATCACTGCTCCCACCGTAGCTTGTCCCATCATATGTGAGTTATCATAACCCTCTATATCAAATGGAGTTTTTTGTAGCTCAAATAGTGTTTTTAACTGGGTTAAAATTTCTGTAGAGTTTTTAGTGCCTTCAATCCTAAGTAATTCTACACCATTTTTAAAACAAAGTTCTGTCAGCTTTCTTCTCTCTCCAATGGCAGGAATTAAGATTTTAGTTTTTCGCTCATACTTTTTTTGTAACATCTCTTCGATAAGAGGAAGTGTTTCAAAATTCTCATAAAGAAGGATGTTTTTAGGCATAAAAGGGATATTTTGTTGATAATACTCTAAAAGTAGAACCTTATAAAGTTCATTGATATCAAAACCATTATCCGATTTAAAATGTGCATAAGAGCTTGAAGTGACTTTCCCACCTCGAATAAAAAGACGCACACCAACTGCCCTAATCCCATCAATCGCCACAGAAAAAATATCAAAATCTTCCAACTTTGCCAAATCAACATGCGAGAGGATATTTGCTTTCTCTATCTTTTGTATATTGTCACGAATGGTCATAGCCTCTTCAAAAAGAAGTTCTTCGCTGTAAAATTCCATCTTTTCTTTTAACCGTTTGATAAGTTTTTTTCGGTCATTTATCGCTCCAATTGCTTCATGGATAATTTTCATATAATCTTTTGAACTTATTTTCCCCTCACATGGAGCAAGACATTTTTTTATCTCATAAAAGAGACATGCTTTTTTGGATTTTAGAGAACCTTTTTTTTGTACAAGAGGAAAAGTATCGTAAATGCTTTTTAAAATCTCATTGGCTGATGTGGAGAAAGGTCCAAAATATTTGATATTTTTCCCCTTTACCACCCGTCTTGTGATTTCAAATCTTGGGAACTCTTCATTTAAATCGATAAAAATATAGGGATATGTTTTATCATCTCTCAGCAGTATGTTGTATTTTGGTTTTAACTGTTTGATAAGTGAGTTTTCAAGGATGAGGGCATCATGCTCACTATCGACGATGATATACTCCATGGAGGTGGTTTGGGCTATCATGTTGGCAATTCTCGCACCCAATTTTACATTGGGTCTAAAATAACTAGAGACTCTTTTTTTTAAATCTTTCGCTTTTCCGATGTAGAGTAAGCGTCTATTTTCGTCAAAATATTGGTAAATTCCAGGAGTGTTTGGAAGCAGTAAAATTTTATTTTCTAAGTTCATGAATTACTTTGGATAGTCTTTTTTATCTTTTCAAAAAGTTCTCTCAGTTCATCCGAAGTTGCTAAATTAACAAACTCCCCACTAGAACGTTCTTTGTATTTTAGCTCAATTTTCTCACTTTTTGGCTTTGGAATTCTATTGCTTACGAAGGATTTTACTTCATCAACTTCAAGAATTTTGCATTTTAAATCAATATCTTTAATTTTGTTTAATAAACTCTTTATTAAATTATGTTTATAATTAAATTCCATTTTAAGTCCTGGGTGATTTAAAACAAAAAATAGTGTTCGATTTTTGATATATGTAAACATGACTGCTTTTGCCAAATGTGGTGGAAGGCACGATATGAGTTTATCAATACACGCTGTTTTAACAATTTGAGAATTTTGAGGTTTACCAGTAAAATGAGAGATAATTTCTTTAGCCGTTTTCATTTGATTATTATACCACTTTTGGTTATGATTTTGATGGGATGTGGCTATAAAAATGAACCGATATACGTTCCTAAAGTAGAGAATAAGTGATAAAAATGTACGACGCAATCATCATCGGAGCTGGAATTGCAGGTCTGAATGCAGCAGCTTCTTTTGCTGAAGATAAAAATGTATTAATTATATGCAAAGAGAACTCATGGGATTGCAACACCTTTTATGCACAAGGTGGTATTGCGGTTCCCTATGATGAAGAAGATATTCAAGTGCATATTGAAGATACTATAAATGTAGGTGCAGGCTTGTGTGATAAAGAGGCTGTGGAGATTTTATGCCGTGATGGAAGAGTTGCGGTTGATGATTTGATAAATCGTGGTTTTGAGTTTGATAAAG
>JAOZKZ010000275.1 GCA_029935075.1 Campylobacterales bacterium | reverse complement strand
GCATAAGAGTTTTTATCAATATTTTGCAACTTCTTAAGTGCGTATTCTGCCTCCAAAAGGTGTTTTAATAGTTTTTGATAAGTAGCTAAATTGATTTTGATACATTGAGCTGCTCTAATTTGTGCTAAATTTTGAGGAAGTGGAAAACCTAAGATATCTAAAACATCATAACTGCCATGAATCTTTATATAGGAGTGAAACATAAAAAGTTGCACGATATAAGCTTGTAAGGCATTTATGATTTTAACCTCATCATGACCACCAGAATCTAGCAATTTTTGCATCTCACTTGTAATATCCTCTTTTTGAAGCACCTTAGCGATAAACTCATCCATTGCCATTTCACCCATGCCATAGACATGTTTGTCTATATCAGCAGCATAAATCTTTTTATCAAGGATTGCGAGTTTTGAGAGTTCGTTTACACTTAAAGAGAGGTCTTCATTTTGAACCATGAAGAGATGTTGCAAGGCATAGTTGTCAACATCCAATGAGAGTTCATTTGCCCGTTGTTTTAAAACGCCTAATGCATCTCCCATGTGAGGTTTAAAAAACCGTACAAAATCTCCAGCTTTTTTCTTTGTAAAACTTCTCGTAAGCTCTTTGGCTACTTTATCTTCTCCACTAAATTGGTAAAGGAGATAACTTGTCTGATTTTTTTGACAGAGCCCCACCAAGATATCAAGCTCTTTTTTTGGGATTTTCTTATCTGTTCTGATATAGAGAATATTTACATCACCAAACAAAGAGGGTTGTGCAATGAAGTTTCTTGCACTTTCATAGTTGTATTCATCATAATAAAACGAAAGTATGCCATCTTTTTCTCCAAGCATGGGTAAAATCTGTTTGGCATAATAACTTGAAAAAAACTCCTCGCCATAAAGCAAAAGTGACTTTGGTAAAGCCCTATTTCTTATCGCCGTATCAAGATGGTTCTTGTACATCTTTAACCTCTCGTTCCCTTATCGTTCCAATTATCTTACCCGTTGTGATATGAGCCTCTAAAATCTCAACTCTAACATGTTCAAAAAGTTCAGTATCTGTATCTATCAAAAAAATTCTAGCACCATTCATGATGCCCTCTTCTACTTTTGCGATAGGGGTACGATCAGTTTCCACAACAACAGCACTCAAAAGCTCACCCTCATGTTCTTTTGCCCAGCGAGCGTATTTTCTATCGGCATAATCCCAAGCGACTTTGGCACTCTCTCGCTCAAGGACACTTACACGGCTTGCAACAATTTCAATACTTTTTAAAAGATATTCTTGAAGCTTTTTATCGTCATGTTTTATAGCCCTTAACAAACGATGCACAATCAAATCACTATACCGTCGAATAGGTGAAGTAAAATGCGTATACTGTTCAAATCCAAGTCCAAAATGTCCATGGTTTTCATGCGAATAAACCGCTTGTTTTTGTGCTCTTATGATCAGTTTATCAACTTCCGTTCTCATATCTTTTTCATCCGCAGCTCTTTGTAATGCTCTTATCGTCTCATAGATATTTTCATTCATCTGGGCATAAACCCCAATAATGGCAAGGTCATCCATCATCTCTTCAATACGCTCTAGTGAAGGTTGGTCATGGATCCTAAATATACCTTTTTCAAAAGCATGTGCTGCCGCTTTATTGGCTAGTAACATGGCATCTTCTATAAAGGCATGAGATGGAGTTTCATGTTCTTCTTTTATATCGATAAGATTTTGATTAACATCAAGTGTCATGCTAAAGTCAGAGGAGCGAAATTCACAACCATTTGCCAATCTTTTAGTTCTAAATTTTCCTAAAAGTTTATTTAACGGCAAAAGATACTCTAATATCACATCATCCACTGCATCTTTTTTACTGAAATCCCCAGCTAAAAATAGGTCAATTTCATCATAGGTATATCTTCTTTTTGAGTGAATAACCGCTTCAATCATCTCCTCTTTAACCACTTTTACATTTTTTTCATCCAAAGTCATTTTATAAACAAAAGCAAGCCTATCCACTTCAGGTTTTAAAGAGCAGATATTTTCACTCAAAGACCTTGGTAACATAGGGATACTTTTATGGGGAAAATAGATAGAAAAACCTCTCTCTTTTGCCTCTTTATCAATCTCTCCCATCTCTGTCACATAAGCACTAACATCCGCTATTGCCACATAAAGTGCTCTCTGCTTCATATCAAAATAGATAGCATCATCAAAATCTTTTGCCGTAGGCGGATCAATCGTACAAAATGCCAAATTTGTCAAATCAACTCTATCTGGATACATGCTCTTATCTACACTATCGCCATGACTCTTGGCTTCAAGTTCTGCTTTGTCTGAGAACAACTCTTTTTTATTATAAATTGCCAATGAAATCTTTTCATCCACTTTAGGATCATCTAAAACGCCTAAAGTCTCAACAATAATGTCTGTGTAATTGTCTATTTTAAATACGGTTCCAATAGGGAGTTCTTTCAATGCTTTTTGACTTGCTGCTAGTGTGACAGGAATATCTGTTTTGATGTTAAAGCCCAATACTTTATTATCTATCAGTTTAGTGTAAGCAACCGTTGTATCAAACTCTTTTTTTAAGATTTCAAT
>JAOZKZ010000274.1 GCA_029935075.1 Campylobacterales bacterium | reverse complement strand
CACCATTTCCAGCTGAAAATAGGGCACTTAAAAACATAAAAAGCACACCTCTATCTATTGTTGTCACAACACTCCTTTTTTTTAAGATTGGGATTGTATCAAGATGTCTATAAATGTTTAAATAAATTAAATTATTTAAATTAATATTTTCTTATTGGATAAATTATTGTTTTGGACTATTTTATGTTACAATCAATGAAAATCAAATTTAAGTGAGATATGTATGAAAATTAATTTCAAAAGAAGTATGTCTGTTTTAGCTGTTTGTACTACATTATTTTTTCAAGGTTGTGGTGGTGGAACGACAGGTGGAACTGGCGGTGATGATAGTGGTAATGATTCTGCTGATCGAAAAGATATTGGTGGAGCTGATGGTAAATTTAAATATGACAGAGTTACAATCGCTGGAAGTTCTATAACATGGGGGAAAGGCTACTTAGGTGAAGAATCTTATGTAGGTGAAGTTGAAAAATATCTTAGAGAGGTTAAGGCAGATACACTTAACCCAAAAGAACTTTATGCCCTTACAGCCCCATATAACAATATACCTGAGTCTTTTAGTTACCAAGGTGAGTTAAATATATATAGAGCAGGGAGTGTGATAGAGAGTGTGATTCCATTAGAAGCTTCAGACTCGATAACTATGGTATATGCAGGTAGTAATGCAGTTGTTAAGATGGAAGTTGATGGTGTGGAGTGTAGTGGCAGTCCTCTCACGATAAGCGGAAGTTTCAAGCCAGTAAAATTACTTACTCCAAGTAATCCAAAAGATGGTACAGGAGAAGTAAGAAGTTTTAGAGAGACTGATGAGCGTTCAGTAGCAAAAATTTGTGAAAATCTTGAAAACAAAGCACATAACTTTAAATTGACCGTGGTAAGTGGAGAATTTCATTTGAATTTTATTACAAATCACATGTACCATTTTCAAAATGCTGGAATTGGTGGATATAGAGCATCTGACTTTTTAAAAGAGAAAACTTTTGTTAATAATAATCATACTACTACAACAGACCAAATTGTTGCTTTTAAACCTGATTTGTTTATATTTGAGTCAGCTACAAATGATGCACAACCTTGGGGACATGAGGTAAAAGATAGTAGTACAAGCGATAATAGTACTAATATTTGGAAAATTGAGTTCCCTAGAACATGTACAATTGAAAATAATATAGTAAAAGGATTAAATACTTCAGGCATAGTTAAAGGTGATGTTGTAGTTATTGGAAATTATAATGGTGATATGAAAAACATGGCTGTTGGAATAGTCTCTAAAACTGATGGTTCAGATATTGTTCTTGAAAGTAATGTGATAAGCTATGGCAATAATGATATGAATGGTACTACAACAAATTGTAGAGTAAAAGATATAACTGCTTGGACAGATGATGTAAGAGAAGTTGTTAAAAGAGTAAAAGCTGGAAGTCCTAATGCAATAGTTGGTATAGCTACAAGTGGAGTTCCAAATTATACGAATACACCTGAATATACTAATGCTAGAAAAGCTAGAAGACTTTTAGGATATACAGAGATAGGAAAAAAATTAGCTACTGAAAAAGGTTGGATGTTTTTTGACTTTTTTCAAGCTACAATGGTAGTAAATTCTGGAGTTGAGGGGTATTATATAGATGACGTTTGGATAACTAAAAAATGGTCAATTGGTGATAATACGCATCCAAGTGAAAAAGGTTATCCAATTTTTGGCAGTGCTATTACTGGTAAGATATAAAAACAAACCTTATATCAAAAAGTTTGATAACTTTTTGATATAATACTCTCATGCACTACACACTCCAGTATCCTTACTTTTTACTGTTACTCCCTTTTGCCTTATGTTTTATATATTGTAAAAAAACAGTTATAAAAAGATACCTACCAAAACTCGATTGGATTCCCAAAAAAAACCGATTTATAAATCTTCAAACATTCTTAAAAGTAGCTATTTTTATTCTTACTATTTTTGCTCTAACCTCTCCTATTGGATACGATGCTATTACTCCTTCAAAAAAAGATGGAAGAGATATTGTACTAGCACTTGATACGAGTGGCTCGATGAGAGAGAGTGGTTTTAGTCGAGTTGATGAAGATAAGAGCAAATTTGAGTTATCCCAAGAGATTATGAGTGCTTTTATAGATGAGAGAGTAAGTGACAATATTGGAGTGGTTGTTTTTGGAACATTTGCCTTTTCAGCATCTCCTGTGACTTATGACCATGAGAGTTTAAAAGAGCTTTTAGGAATGTTAGAAGTTGAGATAGCTGGAAAAAATACGGCAATTGGAGATGCGATAGAACAAAGTAGAGTAACTCTAAACTTTGCTGAGGCGGAAAATAGAATTATCATATTGATTACCGATGGGATAAATAATAGCGGAGCGATATCAGTTAAAGAGGCAGTTGAGAGAGCTGTTAAAGAGGGTATCAAAATTTACACGATAGGTCTAGGTTATGAGAAGGACTTTGATGCACAACTTTTGCAAAAGATATCATCTCAAACTTTTGGAAAAAGTTTTTCAGCAGAAAATGCACATGAGTTAAAAGAAGTTTATGAAGAGATAGATACACTTCATCCAAGTAGCATAAGAAGTGAACAGTATCTCAATAAAAAAA
>JAOZKZ010000273.1 GCA_029935075.1 Campylobacterales bacterium | reverse complement strand
CACTCTCAATGGCTTTGAGGTAGTATGTTTCTGCTTTGCTGTACTCTTTTTGTTCGTAGTATATTTGCCCTAATATTGCAGAGATTATCACGCTTTCTCGTTTGGATTTTAATAATAGTACAATAATCTCATCTAATTTATTATCGTTATACAGCACCTTGACTTTATCAATAATATCTTTATCTGATACAGAAACTTCTTTTAAAAGAAATGCATAGGCTTCATTTGCTTTGCTATTTTTCAATGTATTCATAAAGCCCTTTGCTTTACTTCTTAGCTCATCTCTATCATACCAAGAGAGTAAAAATTTCACTAACCACTCTACTCTATTTCTATCTTTTTTTCGTCCATAACGCATCAGATACCATATATTGAAAAAACGCTCTTTTATGATATAGATATTGTTTTTTCCTATAGATGTGGACTCTACTATCTGATATTTTTCTAGCTGTTTAAGCTGTGCTGAGACTACCTTGCTCTCTAATCTGGTTTTTTTCGCTATCTCTTTGGTCATCATACCATCCCAATTGAGTGCTATGGTATCGACTATCTCTTGGAGTACTGGTGGCAAGTCATCCATACGGTCTTTGTATAGTGGGGTGACTTCATCTAGTACTTTTATAAGGTCATCAAAGGCATTTCCATTATCTTCTATAAATATATCAAAAAGCATTATAATCGTTCTCGGTACACCACCTGTGACTCTTCGTAGGGTCTCTATACGCTCTGGTGTATCTGTGATAATTTTTTCTATTTTAGCCGATTGTTCTTCGTTACCCAGAACCCTAAGTAGTGCCGTACTCTCTTCATAGCTCAATGCCTCAAGCCTTATAATCTTAAAAAACTCATAAAAGGGTTTACTATAATCATACTGCTGTTCAAACATTTTGGTAGAGCCACCTACTATGATAAAACTAGATGATGTTAGGAGTATCTCCCTAAGCTGATGTTGCTCCTTTTCTTTGAGTTTTCCTAGTAGTACATCTACATTATCTATCAGTAAAAGGAGTTTTTTTTTACTTTTTTTAAGTACTTTTTCAAGATAGCTGAAACATTTAACATGATAGTTCTCATCATCTATATGAAGCTCCATATCATCCAAAATAGTTTCAAATAACTCCTCATGATAGGTCTGTAAATACCCTGCTACCTCTTCCCATAGCCTACAAAGCTGTCTTACTCTATACTGCTCTTCACTAAACTTGACAGGGATAAGAAATTTAGAGAGTTTTTTATCTTTTTCAACTTCTAGCTTAAGCTTTCGTAACAGAGTGGTTTTGCCTTGTCCTCTCTGCCCTATCATAATACAGTGCTGATTTGGTACAGAGTAATCTGCCTCTTTTAGTTCATCAAATATCTCTTCAAATACCTCATGTCTAACCACAAAACGATTTAGAAACTCATCTTCACCCATCTCATCAGGGGTGTACTTATATCTTGCATTATTAGTTTGCGACATTTCTATACCACCATGTCCTTAATATCGGGGAGTTAAAGCGATAAATACGAGCATCATCACTATTGTTAATATAACCATCATATTTTAAGGCATGTATAATCTCTTTTGCTTCACCATCCTCCAGTGTATACTTTGTAGCAATATTTGTTAACTGTGTTGACTCTACAGTTTGGTCTATTGAGATAAGGTTAAGTACCTCTAGTGCATAAGCCTTACCTTTTGATGAGAATGAAGCTAATCTCTCTTGCCAATGTACAAAATCTTTCTTGTGCACCAAAACTTTTTCGATAGCATTATCTATGACACTTGTATCTACTATAGGATTTCTTCTATAGAGTCTTTTGAGTTCTTGTACTATAAGCTGTATATAAAAAGGAATATACCATTCTATTTTTTCTAACATATACACAACATCATTATCATCTATCTTTATGCCATTATTTTTACATAAGTGTGATGCAAACTTTCTTGCTTCCTCATATTCAAGCGGAGGTACAGAGATACTTACTAGGTCATTGATATGTTTAGAAGATTTGATATTCCCTACAACACTTTCTAGTCCAATAGACCCTGCATATATAAACATAGCTTTATCTGATACCTTATGATTTTGTCTTATCTCTCGATGCTCTTTGAGAAGTTTTTCTGCATTTCCAGTACTGTCATGCTGAATTATATTTTCAATAGTTTGTGAAAATTCATCCATCATAATAATCAGTTTCTTATCACCATCATAACTTTTCAATAAATTTTCAAAAGCTTTAGCATAGCTAACTGATTGACTTTCACCAAATTTAATACCTTTTATACTAGCTTCACTTAAACGCATAGAGGTAATTTTATCAAAAAGACTTCTTGCTCTATTGCTTAATGTAGCCACAAACTCTTCATCCATTAAAGTATCAAATAGTTTTTCCCAAAAAGCATCTACTGAAGCTTCTGCTTCTGTATCCACATAAACAACAATATACTCTTCACCCAATGTATCTAAAACTCTATACATCAAAGAAGTTTTTCCTACACGCCTTGGAGCAACTAAAAGTATATGCCCACCACTCTCTATAGTATCCACTATATCGTTCATAAGATGAGGTCTATCCCAAAAATTATCCCCTCTTACCGCTTGACCTGCAATAATAGCCATTT